>CAZXAF010000115.1:0-5551 GCA_964638905.1 uncultured Dehalococcoidia bacterium | reverse complement strand
TCGCCATCGTCCCCCTCATTGGCCTGGCCCTCAACTATTCGCCGTGGGGCATACGACTCGATCCGATCCTGGCTTTCGTCTGCCTGTTCATCGTGATCGGTGCTGGTGCTGCTGTGTATAGAAGGCAGTCCATTCCGCCGGAGGAAGCGTTCGCCATCGATCTTTCCTGGCTAAGGTGGCCTCAGATTCGCCTGGCCAGAGCGGCGCCGGCTGCGACTGCCGTGCTCTGCTTGATAGGGTTTGGCGTAGCGTTGCCTTTCTTGGTAACATCGCAAGGCGCCCCCGAGAGGTTCACCGAGTTCTATGTTCTGGGCCCGAGCGGCAAGGCCGAAGACTACCCACAAACGCTTGAGCTAGGGGACGGCCTGACGGTCATCCTGGGCGTGGTGAATCACGAGGGAGACGACGCAGGTTACGAGATAGAGGCAAGGATGGACGGAGAGGCAGCCGACCTTATCGATAGCCTGAAGCTCAAGGACGGGGAACAGTGGGAGGAACCGGTGACCCTGATCCCTGACCAGGCAGGAGACAGCCAAAAGGTGGAGTTTCTCCTCTACAAAGAGCAGTCGGATGGGTTGGATGACGCCTACAGGGCTCTCCATCTGTGGATCGACGTGGAAGGCCCACCGGCGGAAGCGCTGGTTGCGGAGGCCACGCAGGAACCCAAGCCTACGCCGACCGCCACCCCCCCACCACCGCCCCCCGTTCTGACGGCAGTCCCTGGCGGGCTCATCTATCTGGTCGAGCCCGACGACACATTGATTTCGGTCGGAGAGCGCTTCGGCGTGAGCCCAGAGGTCATAGCCGCGGCCAACGGAATGCCTGATATCGGCCCCATTCTGGCTGGCGAAGAGTTGATAATTCCGGGTACCACCTACATAGTGCAGGCGGGCGACACCCTGACCTCCATCGCCGCCGCCTTCGGCGTTACGCCGGCGGCGATAATGGAGGCCAACGGGATCGCCGATGCAAGCATGATCTATGCCGGGCGGGAGGTGGCAATCCCCGGTGCGGCTCCATAGACAACCCAGGTCCGCGAAGAATCCACTCCGCCGGGGCCGGCGCTATCGCCGGTCGCCCGCAGGCCCCCAGCCGCCAGCGCATGGTGCATGCACAAGGCGAGGGGGTCAAGCATGAAGCAATGCTACGACGCTGTAGTAGCGGGTGCTGGCCCTGCCGGCTCAGCGGTGGCCAGAGATATCGCCAGCCATGGCTTCAGCGTCCTGCTCCTGGAGGAGCACAGCGTCATTGGACAGCCCCTGCACTGCTCCGGCCTGGTGACCCCCCGCACCCTTGCTCTGGCCAAGGTAAGCAAGCAGATCGTCCAAAACGAGATCCGGGGGGCTATCATACAGTCGCCGCTGGGCAAGCAGCTTCCAATCGGTGGCAACAAAGTCTACGCCCTCGCCATCGACCGCGTCCTCCTCGACCAGGCGATGGCCGGCCAAGCGCAGGAGATGGGGGCAGAGCTTCTGCTGGACGCCAGGTTCCTGCGGTTGGAGCGGGACGGCGGCCTGGTGAAAGCCTGCATAGAGCGGCGAGGACAGCGCACGATGGTTCTGACCAAGCTGCTCATCGGCGCCGATGGCGCCCAGTCGAATGTGGCCAAGCAGCTAGGCGTGCACAGGCTCGACAGGACGGTTCTCGGTTTGGCGGCGGAAGTAAGAGCCAGAGCGAGGGTCAGCGATCGGGTGACGGTCCTGGTGGACAAGGATGTGGCCCCCGGCTGGTTTGCCTGGGTCATTCCCCTGGACGATGGGCGCCTGAGGATAGGAACGGGGACCGCCAACGGCCTGAGGCCCATCGATTCGTTTCGCCGTCTCTGCGCCAGGCTCCCCGAGTACTTCCGCGGCGATACCGTCCTGGGGCTGGCAGGCGGCCGCATACCCTTGTGGAGCCCCATGAGGCCGTACAGCGAAAACGTCCTGCTGGTGGGCGATGCCGCCCGGCAGGTGAAGCCCACAACCGGCGGCGGGGTCTTCATGGGGCTGGTGGGCGCCACACATGCCGCCAGGGTGGCTGTGGAAGCCCTGCAGCGAGAGGATTTCTCGGCGGCTTTCCTGGGCCGCTATCAGAAGGCATTCATGGCCGAGGCAGGCGACGAGCTGAAGCGAGGGGCAGACCTACGGCGGTTGTTCGCCGCCCTCAGCAACTCCCACCTGGAGTGGCTGCTGGCAAGGCTCAGGGGCGAAAGGCTGGCAAGACTGATCAACCGCTACGGAGATATCGACTTCCCCTCCCACTTACTGGGCGAGCTTCTCAAGGCTGTTCCCAGCCTGGCCGCCTTTGTCCGCGTCCCCCTTACATTTCCAGGAGCCTGGCTACGCCGACGGTCCCGCCAGGACGATGGTTCGTCCTGACCCCCGCCAGCGCCCTAAGGCGCACCAGCCAGCGCCACGGTGGCGATGATGGTGTCGGTGGCGCCATCGATCACCACCACGTCGGCAGTAAACGAACGGGCAACATAGATGCGGTTGGTGATGTCATTGACCGCCAGGCCTCGTGGGGGACCGCCGATATCCA
The DNA here is from genome assembly GCA_964638905.1 of uncultured Dehalococcoidia bacterium. Classification (GTDB taxonomy): domain Bacteria; phylum Chloroflexota; class Dehalococcoidia; order SM23-28-2; family SM23-28-2; genus SM23-28-2. The sequence goes on along the minus strand of CAZXAF010000115.1, from coordinate 3,028 downwards.
CGGTCCCAATCACAGCGTTGCTGGCGCCGTCCAGAACGGAAATGGCGTCGCTATCGGCCTTCGCCACGTAGATATGCCCGGTGACTGGATTCAAGGCCAGAGCGCTCGGTGTGCCGCCCAGCTCCACGCTGGCGATCGGGGCGTTCGTTGAGCCATCGATGACGGCGATAGCGCCGGTCGCCCCGTCGGCCACGTAGATGCGATCAGTCTCCGGGTTCAGCGCCAGAGCGATCGGCAGCTTGCCCACGCTCACCCTGGCGATAATAGCATCGCTCTCCCCATCGATCACCGCGAGCTCAGGGCTGCCGTAGGTAGCCACGTAGATGCGATCAGTGCCGGGGTTGACGGCCATCGCCACCGGATTCTGGCCAACGGACAGGGTGGCGACCACGGCGCTGCTTTCGGCGTCGATGATCGAGAGCTTGCCCTCAAGGTCGGCTACGTAGACGCGGCCGGCGTCAGGATTGACGGCCAGGACCGCGGCATCGCCATCGCTCATAGAGACGATGCCGTCAACTCTGTTGGTGGTGCCGTCGACGACCCATAACTCGGAGCCGCGACCGGCCACATAGATTCGGTTGCTGCTCCGATCGACGGCAATGGCCTGAGGAGAGAGCCCCGCGGGCAGGGTGGCAACAACGGAGTTGCTGACGCCGTCGATGACCGATATGGTGTCCGGAGACTCGCCGGCCACGTATATGCGGTTGCTGCTGCTGTTGACCGCCAGGGGTGCCGGCACGACGAGGGCAGAGGAGGCGACGGGGGTCACCGTGCCGTCCAACTGCGATGCCTTCTCTTCGCCGGCGCAGGCGCACAGAAAAGCCGCCTGGGCCAGGAGCAATAGGCAGGCGGTGAGCCGAGCATGCCAGCGGCGCCTTGTGGCGATTGGCCTCTGTATATGAGGAGGCTTTCCGTCAAGTGACACAGGCGATTATACCATTCGCTTTGCAGGCTGCTGGAGCCGGAGAGACCCTTCGCTCCGCTCAGGGTGACGGGTGTCGGGGTGGTTCGTCATTCTGAGCGCAGCGAAGAATCTGTTCGGCCAGGAGCCAGATTGTGAAGAAGATACCAGCCCACTATCATTGGGGGCAAGAGGTCCGCCAGGGAGTAACGGCTGCCCAGGCCCACCGAAGTCGGCCAGCCAGGAACCTGAACCGCTGACCTCGCGCGGGATTCGCTCTTGCTTCTGCTAGCACACGTAGGCTACACCACAGGCGCCCTCAGGGTGTCGCAGAGGTTCGCCGCCCTTCGGCGGCCCCTCGACTATCGGCTCGTCGTCCTCATGGCCATCCTCCCCGATGTCATAGACCGGGTGCTGTATGCCTTCGTCATACCCGGCGCCGAAGGGGGAAGGCTCTTCGCCCACACGCTCCTGTTCAACCTGGTGCTCCTGGCCCTATTGGTAGCCATCCGCAGGGACCTGTGGATATACGGTTTGCTGCCCCTCGTTCATCTCCTGCTCGATCTGCAGGGCCTCCGGGCTGACCAGCTCTTCTGGCCGTTCCTGGGCGCTGACCTGAGCAACGTTCACATACCGGGCGGCCTGGGAGAGACAGCCGGACAGCCGTACCTGGATCGACTTGGGGACCGGATAGGAGCCATCCTCGGCACCTACAGGGGAGCCAGCCCCTGGTCCTTTCTCATCGACGCTGGTGGCTTCGTGGCTTTGATGGTCCTGGCCCTGAAGGCGCGGCTCTACCAATGGCCACGCCTCCGACGGCTGATAACGGTCGGGAGCATCTAGATCGGCCAGCGGTTTAGCGAGTTCGGCGGATTCACGCAATCTTCACGAGACCTTCATGCGCGGCTGGCGGGCATCGGCTTTCTTTCGGGGAACCACGCGCGTTACCAGTTGGCTAAGGGTCTTCGTCCTTGATCCGAATAACCATATCAGCTTGACCTGGACGGAATGGACGGGAGGCGAGCGGCAGGGGTCGCTCTGCGGATGAGTTTCCCCGGCCGCCCAGGAGTCGTGCCGTTCGCTAGATCGCGGCTTCAGGCGGAGCCGAACGGGAATTCGGCGGCGTAACTTGTCAGAGCGTCCATTGGCCGCTGCCAGGTGAGCCAGAGCTGAGGAGGTAGGCAGGGGAGGCTTTGTCTGGCTCACGAGGCAGGTCTTCTTAGTTCCCCCAGGCTTTCAACAGGCACTGAAGAGAAGCTGTGGAGGAACTCAGCACAGGGGAACGCAGCATCAGGCCGGTGGGCGTACTCACGGAAGGACGCAGGACTGTACACCTCCTTCGGACGCCGCTCTTCACTAACGCTCTCTATCTCTGGGTCAACGCGGCTGGGGCAGCAGTCGCCGGGTTCGCCTTCTGGGCGCTGGTAGCCCGCCTGTGTGACACCGACGAGGTCGGGCTGGGCTCAGCGGCCCTGTCGATCCTCACCCTGCTGGCCATGGTCTCTCACCTGGGGCTGGGGATGGGGCTCATCCGCTTCCTGCCGGGGTCTGGCGCGGGGGGCCCGCGACTGGCGAACGCCGTATTCACGACTAGCGCTATCGCTGCCCTGGTATCGTCGGTCGTGTTTCTTGTTGGCGTGCCTTTGTGGGCGCGGAGCCTCGACTTCCTGCGCGAGCAGCCACTGTACTCAGCGGCCTTCATCTCGTTTGTGATCGCCTCCACTTTGTACGCTGTACAGACGTACGCCTTCGTGGCGATACGAAAGGCGAAATACATTCTGGTCCAGGTCCTATCCGTCCAGCTCAGCCGCCTTGCCCTGCCGGTGCTCCTGGCAACCTTCTTCGGCGCCTTCGGCGTAGTCGCATCGGTGGGCATAGCGACGGCGTTGGGGGCAGCGATCGGGTTTGCCCTGCTGACAAAGGGGCTGCCCGGCTATCGACCAGCGGCAGTGGCCGACCCGGCGTCTGTGTTCAAGCTCTTCCCCTTTTCCATGGCGAACTACGTTGCGGACTCGCTGCTTTTGACGCCCGGCCTGATTCTGCCAATGGTGGTAGTAGGCTTGCTGGGATCCACAGAGGCAGCCTACTTCTACATGGCCTGGTTCTTGGGATACCTCCTCACATCGG
>CAZXAF010000114.1:0-5624 GCA_964638905.1 uncultured Dehalococcoidia bacterium | reverse complement strand
CGCGGGAGTCGTTGTACCGCTTGAACTCGTCGACATCCATCATCACCACGGCGAAGCTGTGCTTGTACCGCTTGCAGCGATCTATTTCCTCGTTCAGACGCTGGTAGAAGTGGGCGTGGTCGTAGAGGCCGGTGAGGCCGTCGGTGATCGCCCTCACCTCCAGCTCGGCGTACAGTCTCTCTCGCTCCTCCTCCGCCTTCTTGCGCTCGGTGATGTCGCGCCCCGTAATCTGGATTCCGGCATACTCGCCCTCGTCGTCGAAGAAGGGATAGCCGTTCCACTCCACTACTCTGATTCCCGCCGGTGTGACATGGCGGTTCACAAACCCCGTTACGGGATCCTTTGCCGCCCTCATCTCCCGGATCGCCTGAGCAGTTCGCTCTCGGTCCTCGGGATACACATGAGGAGTGGAGTCAGTACCCAGCAGTTCCTCTCTTGGCTTTCCAAAGAACTGACAGGCAGCGTCGTTGAGGAATGACCATCTCCCCTGCTTGTCCAGCCTGGCAATTACGTCGCCTGTCAGGTTAGTGGTAGCGATGTATTGGTCGGCGGCTTTCTGGATCTCCTGCGCATAGCGCTGCAGCTCCTTGTGCATCTGCATCGCCTTGATGGCCATCGCCGCCTGAGTGACAAGGCCCTGGAGTAAGCTGACCTCCTCCGGTGGGAAGGTGCTGGGCTTGAACGAGACGAAGCTCATCGTCCCCAGGAACTCGTCCTGAAACAGTAGGGGAAAGTCCCCCGCAGACCTCAGGAGGCTCTGAGCATAGAACTTCCTCACGTGTTCTGGATACACTGGGTCGTTCTGCATGTCGGGTGAGAATCTGGGCTGCAAAGTGGTCATCACTTCCACGTCCCAGGGGTCCGGTCGGTCCGGGTTCAAGCTAGCCCCCCAGATCTGACCCAGGGTCCCGCCGGTATAGCGTTGTTCGCTCAGGACGCGCAGGAAGAAGCGGTTGGTGGCGGCGTCGTACAGGTCGATGTTCACCAAATACTCGAAACCGGTGGACGCGGAGACAGCGGTGGCCAGGACTCTTAGGGCCGCTTTCACATCCTCTGATCGGGTGAGCATCTGGGCGGCGTTGGCGAGGGTGCGCAGTTGCTCGCCCAGGCGCTGGCTGCGATTGGCGTTGAGGAGTCGCTCGAGGATGATAGTGAGGGCAGGCGTTGCCGATTGCATGAAGCTTAGGACGCGAGGCCGGGCCTTGTGCTCCCAGTCCCCCCGGAGGATGCACATCTCGGCGGCGCTCTCGGTGGTTGGCACGGTGAAGGCCAAGAACTGGCGGTCATCGTCGCTGAGGGCGCTGGTGAAGTCCTCCACCCGACGGCCTACGAGGTTGAAGGCCACGGGCTCGTTCGCCTGGGCGGCGTGACGCTGGACCCAGGTGAGAGCAGGTAACGTCAGCTCGGTATCGGGGCTACCCCCGGCACGGCTGCAGGAGAGGAACTTCTGGTCCTCGGCATAGACAACCATCGCCTCGGCCGCGCCCGTGGCTCGCCGGATGATGCAGGCCGCCTGGGCAAGGGTTTCCTTGCCGGCCTCGCCCTTGATGGCGATTCTACCCAGCTCGTGGAGCGCCTCTATGTCTTGTCGCATTAGTACAATCCAACGCTGCCACACTGGCCACCAATACGACGAGCAGTGTACCTGCCAGGGTGGCTCGGCCAGTCTGCTAACGGGGAAGCAGCGCCGGGAGCCTTCTGGCCTTGGCGGGGGTACCGGGAGAGTGCCCAGCAAGCCCGCCGTGAAGCGTCTGCGCCTTTAGCTGAAACCGCGTTTGCCTTCAACTCTATTATCTAGGACGCTTCGGCCAAGAATCGGTTACAGGTCCTCCTCCCCCAGGCGGAGGGAGCCCTGACCGTGCGGAGAGCCCCATAGCGCCGCAAGCGAGCGGACCCGCTCGAAATGGTATTGAGCTGACAATAGAAGTTGACAAGGTATCGTAATGAGGGTAGAATATACGTTGATGGTGCATTCGTAACCGTGGCGGGTCGCAGAGAGAAATTTTCTCTGCAGCAAGGGCCGCACCCCCTTGGAAGACCCGCCTCCATACGCAAAGGAGGTTACAAGAGAGCCGAGCCGAGCCTGAAGAGCTCGCCGACGTTCTCGTTAATAAGCAAAGGTGGCGGTGGTCGACAGGTGCGGTTGCTGCAGCCACCACAATACACGGTAGGGGTCTTAGGGCCGAATCCCCGGCCAGGGAACGGGGGACCCACTTGTGTGGGGTGAATCTCGCCGCAGGCGAGTAGGGTGATCTCTTTCAGCCCGAACCCGTCAGCTAACCCCGTAGGCCATTGAAAGAGGCATAGCGCTAGATCATAGGGTACATGCCCGAGGCTATGTCTCGGGCGTGTTTTTACCGAATCGCGCCGGCCTCATTCCCCTACAATCGGATTCTGGAGAGGAGGGGGAAGATATGGTGTCGATACGGTACTCCTTGCGGACCTCATTGGGGGTTTGCCCTCATTGTGACGGTTCCCTGTTCGAGATGTCCGACATGTGGGGTCTCTTCTATGCCTGCGAGGAGTGCGGCTACGAGTTTGACCCTCTGGAGTTAGAGCCGAAGCACCTTCAGCCACAAGGCCAGCCCACCTTCGCTGGCAGCTTGCGGTCAATCGGGGAGAATGGCTCAAAGGGCAGGAGGATGGCATGGCAGGTTTCCGGCGCAGTACCTGGTTCGCCCTTGGGCTGATGATGGGCGCGCTCATGGGTGGCGCCCTGGGCCTGATATTGATGCCTCAGCCCGCCGAGGCGATGCGGCGGCTTCGCAGCGGGATAGGCCCAGGAGTAGAGAGGCTCAGAGGAGTGGCCAGTCGCTTCAGGACAAGCGAAGAACCGGCCGGTGACGCCGAGGCAACCGACACAGCCCAGGCAGAGGCCCCGTCGGAAGAAACGACTGGCGATGTCATCTAGAGCGACGGCCGGCCGCCGGAAGCTCCCCCAAGGCCGGAGTGAAGAGAGGTAGGCGACAAGAGCACTACTAGTTGCTCCTGGAATGCCCCTCGTCTCGAACTGTTATGGTCTAACCGAGCGCTTTTCAGAGCGCTCGTTTTGGCGTAGACGGGGATGCAGCCGCACCGACGACCCCTCCCCAGCGCAGTTCTCGGCCTTTTCCCTTCGCATCTGCTCCCATCCTGGCCGGTAGTATACTAGTAGGCAACGTGCGAAGGCTGCTCATCCTCACCGTTCGTTCCATCCAGGAATTCGGCGACGACCGCTGCTCTCACATGGCGGCCGCCATTTCCTACTATGGCTTCTTCTCCCTGTTCCCCCTGCTTATCTTCATGGTGTCGATATTCGGTATCTTCCTCCAGAGCAGTAGCCTTCAGAAAGACCTGATAGACCAGGTGTTGGAGTTCATCCCTCTTACTTCGGACAAGGGCCAAAACGAGGTGAGAGATGCGATAGATGCCATCGCCGGCATCAGCATCCCCTTGAGCATAGTGGGCCTTCTGGGCTTGGCTTGGTCGGCCAGCGCCATGTTCGGGGCCATCCGCACCGCTCTGAACATTGCCTGGGATGTCAAGTCTTCACGCCACTTCGTCAGGCAGAAGCTGCTGGACCTGGCGATGGTGGCCGGAATAGGAGCGTTCTTCCTGCTGTCCATCGGCACCACAACCCTCCTCCGCACGACCCAGGAGGCGAGCTCGGACATCCTTGGCCCTCTGTCCAGCAATACCGCCTTGTTCTGGCGGATAACACCGTACCTGGTGCCGGCGATACTCTCCTTCGGGGCCTTCATGGTGCTCTATCGCTTCGTGTCCAACGCCCCCGTCAGGACCCGCGATATCTGGCCGGGAGCACTGGTCGCCACCATCTTCTTCGAGATAATCAAGAACGGCTTCAGCTTCTACATCGCCAACTTCGGCCGATACGACGTGGTCTACGGCTCCTTGGGAGCGGTGGTCGCCTTCCTGTTCTGGATGTACCTCAGCGCGGTGGTTCTCCTGTTCGGCGCGGAAGTGGCCTCGGAGTACCCGCGGGTGATGTCGGGAAAGTACGATCACCTCTGGGGACAAGGCTGGCTCCTGGGCGGCGGCCGCGCCAAGCTGAGCGAGCTCTGGCAGAAGGTACGCCGCAGGATAGCCAGCAAGGTACGCGCCCGCCGTTAGCTACAGGTTCACATCCTTGACCGCCTGCGAGGCTCTTAGCTACAATAGCTTCGCCGAGGCTAGGGGTGTAGCTCAGTTTGGTAGAGCAGCGGTCTCCAAAACCGCAGGTCGGGGGTTCGAGTCCCTCCACCCCTGCCAAATCTAATTTCCCCGCCAGGAGCCCCGAAAAAACCGCATAGACCGCGTGTCGTTTCTCCCCCAGAAAAGGAGCACGACATGACTATGCGAAATCGGTTGCGGGCCCTGGGCAAGGACTTGGAGCTTTCCAACCTCATCGAGGCCTATCTCCTTGCCTGCCGCGCCGAGGGGAAATCCCCCAATACGATCCGCTGGTATGAGCAGAAGCTGAGAACGTTTCTTGAATACCTTCGGTCGCGGCGGCTCCACTTGAAGCCGGCGGCCATCACCCCCGAGATAGTCCGCGGGTTAGCTACCCACCTCCAGGCCAGCGGCGTATCTGCCTTCACGACCCGCGGTTACGTCCAAGTGGCGAAAGGGCTGTTCACCTGGCTTACCGACGAGGGGTACATCCAGGACAACCCCATCCGACGGGTCAAGCTGCCGAAGACGCCCCGCTACGTTGTTCGACCGCTGGACGAGGACGAGGTGCACCGGCTCCTGGCGGTCATCAACCATCGCAGGGCGGCCGGCAGCCGCGACCTTGCCATCCTCTTGCTCCTGCTCCACGCAGGTGAGCTGGCAATGCGCTCGACCTCAGAAGGCACAATGGATACCCCATGGAACTGACCGATCAGGTCGTGGAACAATGGCGACTCCCCAGACCATGTCGCCATCGATAATACCGTCCTCCCAGACCTCTCGGTGGGGACCCCCACACAAGATCGGCTGTGCGCTTCGTAGCGCCAACGTGGGGGAGGCAACATGACCCGACCGACTCCGCCTCGGGGCTATGGTGCATCACAGCGGCAAAAAGGATGGGAAACGCCATCCGGGTTCGGCCCCTGCCCGACGGAGGCACTCGCTGAGCGTCCACTGGTATTGTATGTCCTCAGCGCCTTTCGGACTTCCTCGCCCCTTTTCGATCTGTAACCGATTCCTCGCCTAAGCGTCCTACATAGTGGAGCCAAGGGCAAACACGGCTTCCAGCTGCAGACGCGCAGCCGCCTCAGGTTGGCCTTGTGGGGCGCCTCCCCGGCGCATCCCGCGAAGGCCAAACGGCCCCCGGCGCTGCCTCCCTGGCAGACTGGTCAAGGCCAGACCAATCTCGAAGGTGGGTAGATGCGACAAGATATCAAGGCGCTCAACCAGCTAGCTAGAATCGCTATCGAGGCTCCCGCTGCCAAGGAGACCCTTGCCCAAGCGGCCGGCATCATCCGCCAGGCCACCGGCGCGGCCCAGGCGACGGTGGTCTATGCCGAGGACCAGAACTTCCTCACCTGCAGCCATGATGACGGTCGCCCCTGCACCGAGATGACCCTGGCTGCCCTCGCCTGGATCCAGCGTCACGCCGCCCAGGCGGGCGGTCCCGTGGCCTTCAACCTCGTAGGCCGCCG
>CAZXAF010000113.1:0-5696 GCA_964638905.1 uncultured Dehalococcoidia bacterium | reverse complement strand
CGAGCTGGAGCTTGCGGTAGATGAGGCGGATGCCATCGAACCAGGTGAGGCCGACAAGCTGGATGTTCAGGCTGGCCAGCGCCCTCTCCATGTCGTCGAGGACGGGCAGGATGTTGATGATCAGGGCGGCGTTGGCCAGGCGCCTCGCTTCGTCGCGCTCCTGCTTCACCCGCCGCTTATAGTTGACGAAATCGGCCTCGGCCCGCTGCCAGTTGGCTAGAAGCCGCTGGGCCTTCTCCTTCTCTTCCTGCAGCAGGGCCTTCGCCGCCTCCAGCGTCTCCGGCTCCGCCGCGGCCTCCGCCTGAGACGGCTCTACCTCCGACGGGTCTCCGCCGGACGGGTCCTCGCCGTTGTTCTCCTTCTCCTGCTCGTCAACCATTGTCTTCCTCAAACCCTTCAACTGTAGTACAGAGTCACCAGCTCATCGAGGAGCGAGCCCATGTAGCGCACCATGGAGGCGGCCCGCGAGTAGGGCAGTCGGGTCGGGCCCAGCACGCCCAGCGCGCCGGTCATGCCGCCCGGCCGCCCGTAGCGGGCGACGACGACGCTGCAGTGGCGCATGGCATCCTGGGGGTTCTCGCCGCCGATGATGATCGTGACGCGCCCAGGAACCGCCCAGTGGAAGGGGATAAGCCTGGGCAGGCTGTGCACATCGAGGACGTCCAGGATGTCCAGCATGGCCTGCGGCTGAGAGAACTCGGGCTGGCTCAGGATGTTGCGCAGGCCGTCCAGGTAGGCGGGCTCATAGCTGGACGCGTCCTCCGCCCGCAGGATGCGAATGACGGCCTGGGCGACCCTGTCCTCGAAGGGCGCTAGCTCCACCGTCTGCTGCTGTATCTGCTCCGCCGATAGGCCTCCGAATAGCCTGCTGAGCCGCTGCGCCGCTCGCGACAGCTCGGCCTGGGAGAGGCTTCGCTCGAGGGCTAGGGTCTCTTCGCGAAGATGTCCCTCCTGCAGCACTACGATAAGGAGGACGAGGACATCGGCCATCTCCACCAGCTCCAGGCGCCGCAGGTGGGCGCGGGCAGGGTGAGGTGCAGTGACCAGCGCCAGGTTCTCCACCGAGCGCGCGAGGATGGCCGCCGTCAACTGGGCCCAGGCCTCCAGGGCGGGCCCCACCTGATAGAACTGATGCCGGATGGTGCGCTTGAGCTCATCGGACAGCTCCTCGTCCTCCATCAGGCTCTCTACATAGTATCGGTAGCCCCTATCGACGGGGATTCGCCCGGCCGAGGTGTGCGGCTGGGTGAGATAGCCCTCCTCCTCCAGGCGCACCATCTCGTTGCGGACGGTGGCCGGGGACGCACCGAGACCGTACTTGCGCACGATTGTCTGAGAGCCGACAGGGATGGCGCTGTCAATGTATTCCCTGACGACAGACTGAAGGATATTCGCTCTTCTATCGGTCAGCATGATCTACTCCCAAAATGAAATTAGCACTCTCAAGCTTAGAGTGCTAATTCCTATTCCAATTTAGCATCGGCCTGGATGGCGTGTCAAGTGTTGACCGCCTGGCTGCGCCTTTGCTATACTCCCCGCGCACCTAGCTAACGGTAGGGCTGGAGCGTGCTGCTGGTCGGGTAACCGTAAGAAACCGGAAGGAGCTAACGGCGATGGCAGAAGAGGAGACCCCTGGAGGTGAGGAAGAGGGTCGCAAGGGGCACCCTCTGCGTATGCTGATAACCTTGATCACCGCCGTCGGTGGGGCGATGGCAGCGCTCATGTGGTGGCGCCGCCGCGGCGCCAAGGATGAGGAGGAAGGCGAACCGCCTCCCGAGTAGTTCCCCCTCTCCACCGTCCCAGAGACGAGTTCCCCAATCGAAGAGGAGGCCAAGTAGCGCCGTCCGCTGATGGAAATTACCTGGCTCGGTCATTCCTGCTTTCGCCTGCGCAGCCGCGAGGCGGTGGTCGTCACAGACCCTTGTCCTCCCACCACCGGCTACTCCATCGGCAAGCTCACAGCCGACATCGTCACCATAAGCCACAACCACCCTACCCATAACTACCTCAAGGCGATGACCGGCTCTCCCATCGTGATCACAGCGCCCGGTGAGTATGAGATAGCGGGCGTCTTTATTACTGGCATCGTCACCTACCACGACGCAAAGAAAGGCTCCCTGCGAGGAAAGAACACCGTCTATATGATCGAGATGGACAACATCCGCCTCTGCCACCTGGGGGACCTGGGCCATCTGCCGACAACGGAGCAGGTGGAGGAGATGAGCGGGACGGATGTGCTGCTTGTTCCTGTGGGCGGCAAGGAAATTATCGACGCTCGCACAGCCAGCGAGGTGGTGGGCCTGCTAGACCCGTCGGTAGTGATCCCCATGCACTACCAGACGGCCCATTCAACAGCCCCTCTGGACTCCATTCAGCGCTTCCTCACGGAGATGAGCCTGCCCTCCCAGGTGGAACCGCTGGCCAAGGTGTCGTTTAACGCCAGCACCCTGCCCCACGAGACGCAGATAATAGTCCTCGACTACAAGCGGTAGACGGCCGAAGGGCTGCTCTAGCTTCTAGGGGAGATAGATAAGGGGATCGACGGGGACGCCGCCCTGCCTCACCTCCAAGTGGAGGTGAGGGCCGGTGGCCCAGCCCGTGGCGCCCGCCGCGCCGATGGCCTCGCCCTGGACCACCCACTGACCTTGCGCCACCCATACCTCCGAGAGGTGAGCATAGAGCGTCTCGTAGGTGTCGTCGTGGCGAACGACCACGTAGTTGCCATAGCCACCGCCCGCAGACACCAGCACGACCTGACCCCCAGCCGCCGCCGCGATGGGAGTGCCGGTGGCAGCACAGATATCGAGGCCCGTATGATAGGTACCAGCGCCTCTGGGCGTGCCGAAATAGTCACCGATGGGGCCCACCACCGGCCAGATGAAGCCAGCGACCGCGGCTGAAGCGGCGTAGGAGGCGGCTGGCGTCTCCTCCGGAACACCGGCGGCGAAGAAGGGTTCAGGCGCCATTACCGGCGGAGGCGGAGGCGGCACCGCCCCGGGCAGCAATAGGACCATTCCCTCCCGAACGCTATCGGGGTCATTGACCTGGTTAGCAGTCAGGCCGGCGATGTCCTCCACATCCGTCTGATAGATGTCGGCGACGTCCAGCAAGGTATCGCCGAGTCTGACGGTGTAGAGGATTCCGTTTCTGTTGGGAATGGTCAACTCCTCACCGATGAGGAGAAGGTCGGGGTCTAGCTGCAGGTGAGAGTTGTTCCAGAGCAGGGTCTCCATCTCGAGGCCAAAGCGAGCAGCGATGGAGGCCACTGTGTCGCCCCTCTGGACGACGTAGGTGAAGTAGACGTCCTCCGGCTCAGGGGTCGGCCCCTCTTCCTCTACGGGTTCCGGCGTCTCCACCGGCTGAACGGGCTCCCCCACCGAAGGGATCTGGGAAGAAGAACTGGCGGCCAGCACATCGACAGGGCCCCGCCCCATGTCGGTAGTGAGCAAAACAGTGGCGTGCAGGTAGCCGCCCCTGAAGGACTTGCTGCTGACAACCTTCTGGGCCGGAGAAGATGGCAATTCAGCAGCGAAATCACCCCTGCTGACAACCCGTGAGCCGTGCCAAGCTGCCAGGAGGGTGGCTGCAACCAATGTGACTACCACTATCGTGTGTAGATAGTGTCTTCGATTTGTGCTTGTTGTGAGAGTAGGAGCCGCTATCTTGAGCGGGATGCTTCGGCCCGCCGCCTCAGACACGTCTGGCCGACGGGTGATTAGCATACGTCTAATAGCAAACCTCCGCTCTGAAAAGAGCCTCCTAGCCGCCTACTACTACCTCCACGCCTAATTCCCGACCTGCCTCCAGACAGGCAATGCTAAGATGCCCTAAGATTGGCGATATTATACACGATTTGTCAAGCCCTGCGCTAGTTTTCGTATCTGAGCGTATTGGTCCTCAACCGATTATTCTGGACGGAAAGCCTGCATCGCTGAGCCTAGAAGGCTTCCACGGCGCGATTGAACTCGCCGGGCAAGAGTTTCAGCAAGGCGGGCCCGCCATCCAGGAACAAAGGGGCGATGGCTGAATCTCGGATAACGTCGCCCAGGCCAAGGTAGGGGTAGGTGGTGAATAGGATAAGGAACATCTCCACCAGAATGAGCCCCTTGAGAAGCCCAAGGGCCGCGCCTGCCAGGTGGTCGAGCCAGCCCAGGGCAAGCAGGCTCACCATGTGCTTCAGCATGTAGGCAGCTAACTGGCCGCCCAGGGCCGCCGCTGTGAACAACACGAGGAAGGCGATCACATTGGCGGCCGTATCGTCGTCGATGACCAGAAGGACATTTTCGGCAAGGTCATCGTAGTAGTAGCCAGCGGCCAGCACCCCCACCAGGAAAGCAACGACGGTCACCACTTCGCGGATCAAACCGGCCCTGAAGGCAGCGAAGGTGAACCAGGCGGTGACGATCACGATGGCCGGATCCAGCCAGCTCATTGTACTCTGCTCGCCTCAGCGAAAGGCTACGTGCCCACCATCAGGGAGCGGAAGCGGCGATGGGTCCAGATCAGAATCGATAGGACAAGGCCTCCGAACAGCAAGCCTCCCAGAACATCGCTGGGCCAGTGGACGCCTACATATACTCTCTCCGCTGCTGTCAGCCCGATGATTAGAAGGCAGACCGCCTGCACCAGAAGGCGCAAGGGCCTAGCGGGTACCAGCAATCCGGCCAGGTAGAAGATGAAGCCGTAGACAAGGACGGCGGCGGTGGCGTGGCCACTGGGAAAGGAGAAGCCGGAAGCCTTCTCGCTCACTTCCAACAGGTGGCCCGCCGGCCGCGGTCTGTCCACCAAGACCTTGACTCCCCCGTTCGACAAGGACACTACCGTGGCGGCAACCAGCCAGATCGCCGCGGAACGGCTGGCCAGAAACCACAGCCCCAAAGCGCCGCCGAGAGCAACGGCTGCCACCAGCGGCATCTCAGCCATTCGCCTGGTCCAGTCCAGGGCCTCGCTCAGGGCGGGGGCATCGACATCCTGGAAGCGATGGGCGAGCCACAGGTCGGCCGGAAAGTAGTCGGTAGCGGCAGCGAAGCCGGCCATGACGATGAAGGCCAGTGTTGCCAGCAGCCACAAGCGCCAGAATACACCGCCCCCTGCCTCGCTGCTCAAGCGTCGTGCCGCCATCTCCGGCTTCATCCTCGCGCCATTATGGGACGACGGTCAGGTTTACGCAAGCTGGAGCCGATGCTATGATCCGTCTGCTTGCGGCAGACGGGCAGGAGGTGGAGCATCGACGACGCCAGGTTGCGAGAGCTACTCACCGCCCTTCAAGCGGGAACCCTCTCCATTGATGAAACGCTGGAACGTCTTCGGCGTTTCCCCTACGAAGACCTGGGCTTCGCCGAGGTTGACCATCATCGGGCGCTGCGCAAGGGCTTCCCGGAGGTGATCCTCGGCCAGGGGAAGACCGACGAGCAGATCGTTGCCATCGCTGAGAAGCTCCTCGCCCAGAGCGACCGCCTGCTGGTAACGCGAGTGGATGCTTCCTGCCATGCCGCCCTCAAGGAGCGCATTCCCGATGCTGTCTACAATCCGACCGCGCGGGCGATCAGCGTGAATCGCCGCCGCGAGCCGCTGCTGAGCGGGGTGGCCGTGGTCTGCGCGGGCACCTCCGACCTGGCGGTGGCCGAGGAGGCGGCAGTCACTGCGGAACTCGTGGGCAGCCGGGCGGAGCGCATATACGACGTGGGAGTAGCTGG
>CAZXAF010000112.1:0-5700 GCA_964638905.1 uncultured Dehalococcoidia bacterium | reverse complement strand
CGAGATAACGCTGGACGATGGCACTCCAGCCTACGAGATCGTGTTCAGCGGCACGATGGAGGGCTACGCTCTCAAAAGCAAGTATGTGATCGTGGTTCAGGGAGATCAGGCTTTCTTCGTCCTGGGTTTCAGCACGCCTGACCGCTTTGAGCAGGATGAGGCAACCCTGGACGGGGTGATTCACAGCTTTCGTCTGGAGTAGCCGTGTCCTCACGGTTCTCGTGGCCGCACGGCGGACAAAGCACCGCTCTCCCGGTCTCCGCGCATGAGAACAAGGCAATAGTGGGCAAGAGTGGCCGGGGAGGGCGAGCGTCCCCAACGTATGCCGCCGTGACCTTTTCCAGCGGCAACCTTAGGACATACCTAAGGAAGCCGCCTAGTTCGCTCCCACGTCCGCCAGCCCTGGCGATGGCCTTGACGGCTGGGAGGGCAGGCATGAATATTCTGCCCTTGCTAATCCTTGCGGCTGCGAGTAGGATGGGGACATCCTGAATTGATCCGTCCGAGACGCCCTGGCAAGATGCGACGGATGTCCCGTCGAAAGGGGGCGAAGCCATGAAACGACTCGCATTGGCTATCTTGCTCGTGACGGCGGTCGCGAGTGCGGTGTTCCTGGCGCTCAACCGGCCGGGAGCCGAGGCCAGCCCTGACTTCACCATCACCGTTGATAGCACCGACGACAACAATCAGCGCGACGACTGGATGACCCTGCGCGAGGCCATGAAGCTGGCGACAGGCGAGCTCACCCTCGCCGACCTGAAAAGATGGGAGTGCGACCAGGTCTCTGACACCTACTGGGCATCCTTCCCCCTTCCCGCGCATTGCGAGAGCATGGGCAAGTTCGAGCCCGGCGCAGCCTCTGCGGATACCATCGTTTTCGATACCAGCGTCTTTCCGCCCGGCTCCCCTGCCACCATCGAGCTAAGCTGCGGGATCCTGCCCACCCTGGACACCGGTGACGACACGGTGGACGGCTCAGGCGCGGGAGTCATCGTCGAGGGCGAGGGGACGGACGAGTTCGACTGCTTCGAGATCAGCTCCGACAACAACACCATCAAGGGGCTGGAGATCTACAATTGCGACAGAGGCATCTACCTGGGTCTCGGTGCCAACAACACGATTGGTGGTAGCACCCAGGCCGAGCGCAACGTCATCTCGGGCAACGAATCCGGCGTACAGATTAACGGCGACAGCACCGACGGCAACACTGTCAAGGGCAACTACATCGGTACGAACGCCGCCGGCGACACCGCCATCGCCAACAACATCGGCGTGTGGATCTCTGGTGGCGCTCAGAACAACACTGTCGGCGGCACGGCCAGCGGGGAGGGAAACACCATCGCGTTCAACACGTATGATAACGTTCGTGTGCTCGGATCCCTCACCATCGGCAACACCATCCGCGGCAACTCCATCCACTCCAGCGACCGAAAGGGCATCGAGAACATGGGCGGCGGCAACACCGGACTGGAGCCGCCCGTCATCGACAGCGTTGGGTCAGTCTTCGGCACCGCCCTCCCCAACTGCATCATCGATGTCTACTCTGATGACGACGACGAGGGCAGGGTGTACGAAGGCTCGACTACCGCTGACGGCGACGGTAACTGGAGCTTCTCCGGGACGCCTGAGGGGCCCAACATTACCGCCACCGCTACCGATTCAGACGGCAATACGTCCGAGTTCTCGGAGCCGCTGACGCCTCCGTGGCCTACGCCCACATCTGCGCCCACGCCATCGCCCACGCCATCGCCCACGCCCACGCCCACGCCTTCGCCCACGCCCACGGCTAGCGCGACGCCTGGGACCACCCGCACCGTCCACTGGGGGCCGGGCTGGCATAGCGAGACCTGGAGCGGGGCATCCACCCCCGAGGAGGCATTCGCCTGTGCTGCGGGCAACTACGCCGCCGTCTACAAATACGTGGATGGAGTCTTCGAGCGCTACTTCCCTGGTCAGCCGGACAACTCCAACTTGGAAGAGCTAGAGCAGTACGATACGTTCTTCATCCTAATCACCGACGAGGTGAGCTGTGCGATGCCCGTGGCCGACGCGCCGGGCACTCAACGCACCCTGGACTGGGGTGTGGGTTGGCACAACGAGGGCTGGACTGGCGCCGACGGCACCGCCCCAGAGGACGCGTTCGAGTGTGCGGAGGGCAGCTTGGCCGCGGCCTATCGGCTGGTGGGTGGAGTGTTCGAGCGCTACTTCCCTGGCCAGCCGGACAACTCGAACATGGGGCCGCTGAACAAGTACGATGCCTTCCTCATCCTGGTGACAGCGCCGGTGAGCTGCAACATGCCGATCGCGCCGTAGCGGGCTGCGGCCTGGCCATCCTCCGCCTGGCCAACGCCAGCGTGTCGTTGACGATGGCGAAGAGTGGTAGCTTCTTCCCTTCTCAACCCTCGCGCCTGCCCTCCCTCGCCCTTGACGGCTGGGAGGGCAGGCGCTATTTTGGCCTCGACTGGCCGGTAGGCACAGGACATGCGCTGCTAGTCCAACTGGCATCGCCGATCAAGGTGGTTTTGTCCCATGAAGGCGCTTTACGTGAAGGTGACCGCCCCTCGCATGCTTGCGACTCGAATGCTGGCCGTGCTGCTCAAGAAGAGGGCCTACTTCAGCCCCATAGCTCCGCTTCGGCAGGAAGAGATCGCGCCGGCGCCGTTGCCCGACCCGCATTACGTGCGCGTGCGCAATCGCCTCGGAGGCATCTGCGGCTCGGACATCCACTTCGTGCAGGCCGATGGCGACTTCCGCATCGCTCCGGCGGCCCTGCCGGGGATCGAGCGCATCTACCTGGGGCACGAGATGGTGGGCGACGTCGTGGAGGTAGGAGCGGAGGTCAAGGGCTACAAGGTGGGCGACCGAGTGGCGGCCCAGAGCCTGCCCGGGAGTTGCCTGGGCCAGGGAAGAGAGCCGCCCTGCAGGTACTGTGCGGTGGGCAACTACTCCCTCTGCGAGGAAGCGCGCCAGCAGGATCCCCTCAGCGTCGGCGGCGGCCACGCCGAGGAGTGGGTGGCCCACGAGGGCAGGCTCTTTCCCGTTCCCGATGACGTGAGCGACGAGCAGGCCGTTCTGCTGGAGCCTGCGGCCTGCGGCCTGCGAGGGGCCCTGCGCCGGCGGGCCCAGCCGGGCGACCGGGTGCTGGTCATCGGCTGCGGCACCATAGGGCTGATGAACCTTCAGTCCATCCGCGCCGTCCAGCCCGACTGTGAGATCACCGCCGTGGCCGAGTTCGACTACCAGGCGGATATGGCCAGGAAGCTGGGAGCCAGCAACATCATCATGGTCGGCAGCGATGCCTACAGCGAGGTGGCCCGCCTGACCGGCGGTCGCCTGTATCGGGGGCGCTTGGGCAACCGCACCGTCATGGGCGGCTTCGATATCGTCTACGATTGTGTGGGCAGGCCGCAGACCCTGCGCGATGCCCTGCGCTGGGCGCGGAGTGGCGGGGCGGTGGTTCTGGTGGGCGTGTACATGGCTCCCATGAACATCGACCTGACGTCCGTCTGGTACTCTGAGGTTGACCTCGTCGGGATGTACGCTCACGGCGGCGAGGACTGGCAGGGGGAGCGGCTGTCCACCTTCGAGCTGGTCGTCCGCCTGCTCAGGGAGGGGAAGCTCAACTTCGATGGCTTCATAACCCATCGCTTCCCTCTGTCCCAGTATCGCCAGGCGTTCTTGACGGCCATGGACCAGGCCCGCAGCCACCCCATCAAGGTCGTGTTTGACTACCGTGGCCAGCAGGCCGGAGGGAGATAACTGTTATGCCCAAGCTCATGGCTGGAGCGGCCAAGAGGATCATAACCCCGGAAAGGAAGCGGCGGCTGGCCGGGTATGGGCCGGTGTTCAGGCCCCTGCCGTGGGGCCACCGAGTCGCCACCGGCGTCCACGATGACATCTTCGCGCGCTGCCTGGCCCTGGGCGACGGACAGAAGACGGTGGCCTTTGTTGCCCTGGATTTGCTCACCCTGTATCAGGTTGATATGGAGGCCATCCGCGAACGAGCGCGTCAGAAGACGGGCCGGGAAGACCTGATGGTGGCCGTTGGCTCTACCCACAACCATTCCGCTCCGGACATGACCGGCGCTTACGGCGGCGTGCCCAGACGCTACAAGTGGCTGATCCACGAGCGGGCTTCGGACGCCGTGGCGGAGGCAGTGGCCGACATGGCGGCGGCGCGCATCGGCTTCGCCACGACACGGCTGGAGGGCATCGTCAGGAATAGGCGCGACCCGGAAGGGGGGCCGGTGGACGAGGAGGTGGCGGCGGTGGTGGTCGAGGGGAAGGATGGCGACGCGCTGGCGGTCCTGGTCAACTTCGCCTGCCACGCCGACGTCCTGGGCCGACGCAATACCCTCGTCACTGCCGACTTTCCGGCCTATCTCCGTCGCGACCTGGAGAGAGAACGGGGCGGGACGGCCGTCTTCTTCAATGGCGCTGAGGGAGACATCCATCCCCGTCAGAGCATCGAGGACCCCGACGATGAGAAGGGGCTGCGCACGTTCGAGGAGGCGGAGGCGGTGGGTTCGGCCATCGCCAAGGCCGCCTTGGATGCCTTGGGGAAGGCGAAACTGACCTCCGATGTGACCATCGACCTGCGGGTTGCCAATCCGGAGGTGCCGATGGACAACCGAAGGCTGAGGATCGCCAGCCTGCTGCGGATGATCCCCCGCAAGCTGCACAAGGGTCGCGTCCGCTCGGAGATGTGGGCGGTGAACATCAACGATGCCCAGATCGTGACCCTGCCCGGCCAGTTCTTCTGCAAGCTGGGGCTGGAGCTGAAGGAGCAGATGAAGGGGCGCTACAAGTTCCTGTTTGGGCTCACAGCCGACGATCTGGTGCACGTGCTGCCGCCGGACGAGTGGGACCCCAAGCGGAAGGCGGTGGAGGAAGCGCTCTCCCTGGGCATGAACACCTGGCCGGCGATCAAGGAGCAACTGCCGTCGCTGCACCTCGGCAAGTCCTAGTCACGCCCCCTTCGAGAGCCAGAGAGCCCTCCCTTGCCAGCGCTTGCGTCTGCCGGTAGGATGGGGCAAGCGAAGGTCCATCTCACAGGAGGCAGACCATGAGGGTTCCGTGCCGGTGTCTGCTGGCCGTCGCAGGGCTGCTCGCGGCTCTCCTGCTACTGGCGGCCTGCGGTGGAGAGGGGGAAGAGGAGGCCACTACTCCCACGCCCAGCCCCATCCCTACGCCGACGGCGATGGTCACCCCCACGCGCATCCCTACGCCTACACCGACGGCGACGGTCACCCCCACGCTCAGCCCTACCCCATCGCCAACGGTTGCGCAGGCCACGCCCACCGCGGCCCCAACCGGCGGGCGCGTGCCGATGTTCCGGGGCAACCCCGCTCGCACCGGCGTGAACCCCGGCCCGGGGGTTGAGGGCCGGCCGAAGCTGCTCTGGCGCTTCCAGACGGAGGGCCAGGTCTTCTCCTCGCCGGCGGTAGTGGACGGAGTGGTCTACATCGGCAGCGACGACAAAAACGTCTACGCCCTGGATGCGGCGACGGGGGAGGAGCGCTGGCGCTTCCAGACGACCGGCTGGGCCAGCGGCTCCCCGGCGGTGGCGGAGGGCGCAGTCTACATCGGCAGCGCAGGCTTCCTTCAGGGTCTCTACAATGTCTATGGCCTGGATGCCGGCACAGGAGAGCAGCGCTGGCGCTTCCACACAGGCAACGAGGTTTGGTCCTCGCCGGCGGT
>CAZXAF010000111.1:2705-5706 GCA_964638905.1 uncultured Dehalococcoidia bacterium | reverse complement strand
TGCTGCACCGGGTGGGGCTGCTCGACAGCCGGGCCATCATGTTCCAGATCAAGGCGGAACAGGATCAGACCCACAGGGACGAGGGCATTAGCGAGATCATGTACCGTTGCTACCTGGCCAGCCGTGGCCTGAGCACCGATCCCCTGGTCGCCAGTCTGGAGCTGTCCCTCATCGAACGCGGCCTCTACGACGTTTTCTTGGCCGAGGTCGAGAAGCGAGTGGGCCACCCGTGGGCCGAGGAGCGGGACGACTACCTGTTCATCCGCTCAACGGTGGCCGAAGCGCTCCAGGCCGTGGCGCCCGAGGCCTATCACAGCCGCGACGAGGCGCTGGCTGCCCTGGAAATGGTGGGCCGTGGCCAGCAGTTGACTGTCTCCACCCTGGCGCAGCGGTTGGCGAGCTACGTGGACGAGCTAGCGGTGACCGGTGATCCCGAACGGCCATCGCGCCTGGTCTTCGTCATGGACGAGATGGGGCAGTTCATCGGCACGGATGGCCAGAAGCTGCTGGAGCTCCAGTCCATCGCCGAGCAGTTCGCCACCCATGGACGGGGCAAGCTCTGGCTCATCGTCACCGCCCAGGCCAGGCTGCAGCAGCTCATCGTTGGTGTCAAAGCCCTCGAAGCCGACTTTGGCAAGATCGGCGACCGCTTCGACACCCGACTGGTGCTGACTCCGGAGGATGTGGAGAAGGTTCTGGAGGGCCGTATCCTCATGAAGAAAGAGGAGCGAGTGCCGGAGATACGCGCCTTCTACCACGACCACGAAGGGGCGCTGGCCGTGGTCTCCACGTTGCCCGGAGCAAGTCGTGACCTGCCCGCTATGGCAGTCGAGCGCTTCGTAGCCGATACGCCTTTCCTGCCCTATCACCCAGGGCTGATCCAGGCCATCTTCGGCAGCGTCAAGAGCGCCACCGCCACCGGCTTCGCGCTCAACCCCGAGGCGCGCAGCATGATCGGCATGGCCCAGGGCGTGCTGAGCAACCCGGCTAACGCCTTCGTCAGTGGCGAACTGGGCCAGACTGTTTCAATGGACATGGTATACGATCAGATCGCCGTGGATCTTCAGCCCCAAGACAGGCGGGAGATTGAGACGCTGGCCCAGCGGCTGCCTGGATGTGAATCCCTGGACCAACGAGTGCTCAAGGCGCTGTACCTGCTGCAGCACGTCCCCTGGATCGCAGTCACCGCCGACACGTTGGCCCATGCCCTGCTGCGGAACGTGCGGGCGGAGAACCTCAACACCTTGAGGGAGACCGTCCAGGGCAGTCTGGAGCGGCTGCGGGGAGCCCGCTACGTCGTCCCCAAAGAGGACGGCGTCTGGGAGTTCCTCACTGGGAGCAAGAAGAGCCTCGAGGAAGAGGTGGCCGGCGTCACCGTGCGCCAGATTGACCTGCGGCGGGAGGTGCGCAAAGCACTGGCCGAGGTGCTGCGGCCGGTGGGCAAGCTGAACTACAAAGACGGCCTGCGTTCTTTCGACGTGATTGTGCGGGGCGATAGGGAGGAATTGCAGTCAGGCCAGGACATCGTTCTGGAGGTCTACTCGCCGCTCCACGTGGAGTTGGAGGACGGGTTCAGCACTGAAGACTTGGAGCAGATCGAAAGCTTCGGCCACGTCAACACTGTGTACTGGGTGGCTGCCGAGAGCCCGGAGTTGACCCAGCATTTGACCCGACTGATCAAGCTAGGCGAGGTATGGGAGAAATGGCAGGCCAAGCGCAGCAAGACGGACGAGGAACGGGAGATCATCCGCGAGAAGGGGACGGAGCTCAGCACCCTGCAAGGCAAGATCGAGACGGCGCTGCGGGTAGCCCTGTACAACGGCACCATGGTCTGGAACGGCCGGGCCGAGGAACTGGACGGATGCACCACTACCCTCAACCCCATTTTCAATCGACACGTCAGCCAGGTGGTACCCTACGTCTACCCCAAGTTCGACCTGGCGGCGGTCAAGCCTAACGAGAAGGAGATTGAGGCCGTACTGACCGTAGCGCCTTACGCCTTGCCCACCGTAGGAGCCGGGTTGGACCTCTTCGGCGCGGACGGCCACCTCAACCAGCACAGCGCCGTGGTGGATGAGGTCAGGCGGGAACTGGAGCGGCGCTCCAATCGGGGTGAGGAGCTGAGCGGAAAAGCTCTGGAGGATCACTTCACCGGCGGGGACTATGGCTGGCATCCGACCATCGTTCGCCTGATTCTGGCGGCCATGTTCCGAGCAGGGATGGTGACGGTCAAGGCCGACAATGTACACTATACCGATTGCACCGTACCGGCGGCCCAGGTACTCTTCACTCAGGTGCGTCCTTTCCGACGGACCGTCTTCTTCTACGAGGAGGCCGAGGCGGTCACACCAGACGAACTGCGCCGCACTCAGGACGAGTTGAAGGTGATCTTCGACGCGCCTCGCCGGGAGGAGACGGCCAACGTCCTGGCCGAGCAAATCACGGAGGAGATGGGGCGCTGGCGTGATCGCACCGAACGGGTAGTGCTCCAGCTACGCCCAGCCGGCTACCCGATCCCGGAGGCTCTGGAGCGAGGTGGCAATCTCTGCGACCGGGCCACCCGCTTTCGCAACCCGGGCAAGATCGTCAAGGCATTTTTGGCGAACCTGGACGAGGCGCGAACCTGGCACGCGGAGGCGCAGGCCCTTTACGAGTTCATTCGCGACAAGAAGTTGCCAGTGTTTGAGCGAGCGCGCAGTCTGCTGGAAGAGATCCGGCGGGCCGAGGGAATCGCTGGAACCGAACCACTGGCCCAAGACGACGCACAAGGCTGGCGGGAGACACTGCGTACGCTTGTAGACAATGGGCAGGCTGCCCATGAGTGGGATCGCTTCATGACGGCCTACACGCCGCTGCGAGAACGCTATCGCGGCGTGTACCAAACACTGCATCAGCAGCGGGACGATGCTGTGGCAGAGGCCCGACAACGATTGGAAGCAGTCAATGTGCCCACAAATGCGCTGTTTGTCTATGAGTGCCAGGGACTGAAATGGGCAGAGGA
>CAZXAF010000111.1:0-2605 GCA_964638905.1 uncultured Dehalococcoidia bacterium | reverse complement strand
TGCCCACAAATGCGCTGTTTGTCTATGAGTGCCAGGGACTGAAATGGGCAGAGGACGGTTTGAGCTGTGAGCAGTGCAATGCACTTCTCAGAGAGTTGTATTTGCAGACCGTAGCAGTGCCCAGCCTGGTTCGGAGTCTACGAGAAAAGTATGAGTCCAAGGTGATATACGATGAGGAGGAGCCCAAGGTCAAGCGGCTGCGGGTGGCCGAAGTGGTGCCGAAGCGTCGCATCGAGAATGAGGCCGACTTGAAGGAGGCGCTGACGGCCCTGCGAGGTGCGGTCACGGAAGCCCTCGACGAAGTGGAAGCTGTGGAATTGGAGTGAGTTGTGGACTTCAGGCTGGACTTTCCCCCCGGCCCACCAACTTGCCTCCCATGTCATTATCTGGTATAATTTGCTTAAGCAGATCACGCCTTGTTACTGTAGCTATTACGAAACGTGATAGTTCTAAGAAACAAGAGGAATACCAATGCCTCGTTCTCTTTCTCCCCTCGAATCCAAACTCATCCTACACCTGGAGTGGGAAAAACAGCCGGTGGTCACCATCGAAGAGACCATAGACATCCTGGGCTGCTCCTACAACCACGCTCGACAGATCCTCCACCGCCTGAGCCAGCGGCGTTGGCTAGTCCGCATCACGCCCGGTACTTATGAGTTGATTCCTGCCGAGCGGGGCGAACACGCCTTTCCCGACACCAATCCACTGTTCATCGGTAGCACCCTGGTGGAACCCTACTACTTTTCCTTCGCTACCGCCGCTTTTTTCCACGGTCTCTCCACTCAGTCTTCGGCTACTGTCTACATCGCCACCACCGTGCGCAAAGGACGGCGGCTGCTGACCGTGCGCGGCAAAGCGTACCGCCTGGTCGTCCAACCGGATCGCAAGTTCTTTGGCGCGGTCGAGGTAGACGCTTACGGTAGCCGGGTGATGATGGCCGAACCGGAGAAGACCGTCGTGGACGCTCTCGACCGGCCGGAGTATGCCGGCGACATCCCGGAGATCGCTGCGATGCTCCGGCGTGGCCAGGGCCGACTGGATTGGAATCAGTTGGCCGACTACGCCCTGCGCGTCGAGTCTCAGGCACTTGTCCAGCGACTGGGTTATCTGACTGACCTCCTTAGTGTACCACTGGGGACGTCGGCCCGGGACCGCCTCCTGGCCGGCGTCGGCAAGAGCACTCCCTACCTGGGGCGGCTAAGTCAATGGGGGACCGGTGGCGAATATGATGCCACCTGGCACATCATAGACAATATCCCGCGCCGGGAGTTGTTGGCCGAGATCGAGGTATTGTGATGATCGAGAAGCGACTCGTCCAATGGTATGCCGCTGATGATAGAAAGCCACCTTACCAAGAAGGCGCCACTAGCGATTGAGAGGATAGGCTGTGGATATTAAAGCCATCAAAGCCAGGGTACGCAGCGGTAAGTTTATGCTCAGTGCCCACGCTGATCAAGAGGCTGCCGACGAGAATATAGACATCGCCGAGATCTGTGATGCCATTCTAGATGGCGAGATCCTGGAACAGTATGCAGACACGGGACGAGGCCCGAGTTGCCTGATTCTGGGTTTTGCGAAAAGCCGGCCGATTCACGTGGTCTGTGGTTGGCGCCGTGGATCAGTCGTGGTCATTACCGTGTATATCCCGAAGCTACCCAAGTTTGAGAATCCCTGGACCCGAAGGAGGTCATCATGAACGAAAAACGTTGTCACGTCTGTGGTAGTACCGATTTTGAAAAGCGCCGAGTCGAGTACATTTATAGACGACGCGGCAACTACCTCGTGGTACGTGACGTGCCGTGTGAAGTTTGTCTGCGTTGCGGAGAACGTTACTACGAAGGCCCTGTTCTACTACAAATTGAGCGTCGTTTTAAGGAGATCTATGAACAACGCGCCAAGCCACAGTTCGCCATCGAGGTCCCGGTCGAAGTGTATGCTTGACGCTCCGATTTTGTTGCGCTTCCACTTGGCCGCTCCTTTTGTAGCACAGCGGGGAAAGTTGCCACCATGAACCGTCAAGCCAAATCTGCCATCAAATCCCTCGTCCTCACCCTGCGACACAAACTGGAGGACGACATCGCCATCCAACTCAAGCGCTACGGCTTCACTGGAGAGCGCTGGCTGCCTCTGGAGCGGCTGCCTCACATTGAGCGGGACGACCAGGCAGCGAGCGACCACTACCGGTTGAAAGCCGCCCTGGAGCAGCAACTCCGCCGCATGGGGGTGGACCGAGCGAAGGCAAAGCCCCAGCAGCAAGCTGAGGCGGTGGATTGGTTCGTGCGCGAGATCGCCTTCACCCACCTCAATCGGCTGGTGGCCCTCAAGTGCCTGGAGGTGCGCGAGCTCATTCCTGAGATCATCACCACTCGCGAGGCCTACGGCAGCCGTTCCCGCGCCCAATACGACTACCGCAACGCCCACCCCGACCAGGCCCGCCAGCCCGACGACGCTCTCCCCGCCGCCATCCGCCACACCTGCCAGCGGGTGTACGCCGAATTCAAGTTCTTCTTCGACGTCGGCGACCCAGCGGTGGGCCGCCATCCCTCAGCTAACTCCATCCTCTGGCCCAGTTACCCCGTCCTCAAAGAGTGCATCGCCCTCATCA
>CAZXAF010000110.1:0-5729 GCA_964638905.1 uncultured Dehalococcoidia bacterium | reverse complement strand
GGCAGCGCTCCCGCTTCGAGCTCCCCTACCTCAGAGACCTCCTTCTAGATCACGCCATCATGGTGGACACCCTGGAGACGGCCGTCACCTGGGACCGCTACCTGCCCCTCTATCACTCCGTGCGCGATGCGATGGCCAAGGCCATGGACGGCCGCGGATTAGTGATGGCCCACCTCTCCCACGCCTACAGCGATGGCGCCTCCATTTACTACACGTTCCTCGCCCGCCAGGCCGACGGCCGCGAGCTGGAACAGTGGCAGCAGGTCAAGGTCGCTGCCACCGAGGCCATCATCGCCGCCGGTGGCGCCCTCAGTCACCACCATGGGATCGGCAGCGACCATCGGCCCTGGATGTCGCGATACCTGGGAGCGGCCGGCGTCCGGACACTGGCCGCCCTTAAGCAAACCTTCGATCCCCAAGGCATCATGAACCCGGGCAAGCTGACGCCAACAAGCGAGGATGACAGCGATGTTAGCGACGTTTAGGAAGGCAACGCCCACCGGCGCATTCTCTTATCGCACCCGCGCCAGCTATCTCGATCGCGTCCAGCGGCAGACCTTCGACCTGGTCATCATCGGCGGCGGCATCACCGGCGCCGGCATCGCCCGCGACGCCGCCATGCGCGGCCTATCGGTGGCCCTCCTGGAGAAAGGCGACTTCGCCGCAGGCACCAGCAGCAAGTCCTCCAAGATGATCCACGGCGGCCTGCGCTACCTCAAGCAACTCCAGATCCGCCTGGTGAAGGAGTCCCTGCGCGAGCGGGAGGTGCTCCTGAAGATCGCCCCTCACCTGGTTCATCCCTTCCCCTACATTCTGCCGGTCTACAAGGGCAGCTCTGACGGCCGCCTGCGACTGAAGCTGGGCCTGATGGCCTACGACATGCTGGCCGGCTCCCGCCGTGTTGAGCGTCACAAGATGTTCTCCGCCGACGAAGTCCTGAAGATCGAGCCCACCCTCCGCCGAGACGGCCTGCGAGGCGGCTTCCGCTACTTCGACTGCCTGGTCGACGATGCTCGCCTCACCCTGATCACCATCCGCTCGGCGGCCCGTCACGGCGCTGCCGTCGTCAGCTACGCCGAGGTCACCGACCTCCAGCGGGATGACGATCGGGTGACGGGCGTCCGCTTCCGCGACCGCCTGGACAACCGCACCGGCGTCGTTAACGGCCGGTCGGTGGTCAACGCCACCGGCCCCTGGACGGACGAGCTACGGGCCAAGAGCGACGCCACCCCCCTGCTCCGCCCTACGAAGGGTATCCACTTGGTGCTCCCCCACTCCAGCCTCCCCCTATCCGATATCGTGGCCTTCGCCGCCATCGATGGCCGCCTGATGTTCGCCGTCCCCCTGGGGGACTACACCTATGTCGGAACGACCGATACGGACTACACCACCAGCCCCGACGAGGCGCGAGCTGACGCCGCCGACGTGCAGTACCTTCTGGATTCGCTGAAAGCTATCTTCGAAGGGGTCGAAGCATCGCCTTCCGACGTGATCTCCACCTGGGCAGGAGTGCGCCCTCTGGTGTTCGAGGAGGGCTCCCCCTCGGACGTGTCCAGAGACTACAAGATCGAGATGGAGCCCGCCGGGCTGGCTACCATCGCCGGCGGCAAGCTCACCACCTACCGAGCGATGGCCGAGGACTTGATCGACCGCGTTCTGAAGAGGGACGGGAAGCGCTTCGGCTGGTCGGTGGCCCCCTGCCGCACGGCCGACAGCCCCCTCCCCGGCGGCGACCTGACCGGATTCGAGCGCTTTGCCGAAGCGACGGCCGTCGCCCTGGAGGAAGGTTGGAGTCTGCCCCGCCCGGCTGCCGAGCGACTGGCGCGCACATACGGCACGGAGTACGTGAAGGTGCTGGCATACGCCCTGCCAGACCGACAACTGCTCCGTCCCCTCGCTCCCGACAGTGCTGTGCTGAGAGTAGAGGCCATCTACGCCGCCGCCGAAGAGATGGCCCTCACCCTGGAGGATTTCATGGCCCGACGCACGGACCTGATGCTCTTCAACCACGACCACGGCCTGCATGCGGCGAGCGACACGGCCGAGCTCATGGGAACCGTCCTGGGATGGAATCGGCAGCAGCGGCGCCAGCAGGAGCAAGCCTATCGGGAGGCCGTGGCCGCCATGACCGCCTTCGCCACCGAACAGGAGCAAACGGCCGCTAAAGCACAGCGCTGATGCCTGACCTACTCCTCATCGTCAACCCCCGCTCTGCCAACGGCTCCACCGGCCGCCGCTGGTCAGCCCTCGAGGACAGACTGCGCTCGCTGCTCCCGCCGTTCGATGTCGCCTTCACCGAGGGCCCAAACCACGCCACCGCCATCGCCCGCGACGCTGCCAACCGATACGGCTGCGTCGCCTTGGTGGGCGGCGACGGCACCGTCAACGAGGTCGCCAACGGCCTGATCGCCGACGATCGCCTCCTGCGCTCTGACCTGGCCCTGGGGGTCATCCCCCGCGGCACCGGTTCGGACTTCATCCGCACTCTGGGTATCCCCCGCGATCTGGAAGGAGCCGCCGAGCGCCTGGCCATGGGCCAGATGCGAGAGATCGACGTGGGCAAGATCCGCTATCGCAGCCCGGACGGAAGCGAGGCCGTTCGCTACTTCATCAACGAGGCCGATATCGGCATGGGAGCCGTAGTCTGCGACCGAGTCAATCGCAGCTCCAAGAGGCTGGGCGGACGCCTCTCCTTCCTGCGGGCCATCCTGATCACCACACTGACCTACCGCCCTCACCTGGTGGATCTCTCTCTCGACGGCGCTCCCGCCGAGCGAACCCTTCTGGGCAATGCCTGGTTTGCCAACGGCCAGTACTCTGGCGGCGGCATCCGCGGAGCCCCCCGCGCTCGTCCGGATGACGGCCTTCTGGACGTGGTGTGCGTCGGTAACTTGAGCCCCCTGCAGAAGGTGACCTTCTTTCCCAAG
Source organism: uncultured Dehalococcoidia bacterium (assembly GCA_964638905.1). Classification (GTDB taxonomy): domain Bacteria; phylum Chloroflexota; class Dehalococcoidia; order SM23-28-2; family SM23-28-2; genus SM23-28-2. Next base: position 2,802 of record CAZXAF010000110.1, on the reverse strand, counting down.
CTGCGCAGCGGCGCCTTCGTCGACCTGCCCCAGGTCACCTACCGCACCGCCCGCCGGATCGAGGCCGAGTCCGCGGCGACAGTGGGCATCTCCACCGAGGGCGAGGTCATCGGCACCCTGCCCGCCACCTTCGAGCTCATCGGCGAGCGCCTCAAGGTCATCGCCTAGCCCCGGCCTGGGCTTGCCAAGGGAGAAGAGAGAGCCGGAGAGTTCGAGCAATGGCCCGCATGTCCATCTTCGAGCGCTGGCTGGTCAAGAGCCCCTTCCGCGCCTGGCTGCAGCGCGGCGAGATCCGCGCCTTCCTGCGCTGGGCGGCCCTCTCCCCTGAGGCCTGCGTCCTAGATATGGGCTGCGGCATCGGTGTCTCCTCGGCTCTCATCCTGGATGCCCTGCGACCCCGCTGCCTGGCCGCCTTCGACTTCGACCCCTCGATGGTCGACGTCGCCCGCCGGCATCTGGCCCGCCATCGCCACGACCAGGGCCTCCACCTGACGGTGGCCGACGCCACCCGCATGCCCTACAGAGACGGCCTGTTCGACGCCATCTTCGAGTCAGGCGTCGTTCACCACATTCCGGACTGGCGGGCCGCTGTGCGAGAGGCGGGTCGCGTGCTCAAGCCCGGCGGACGCTTCTGCTTCGCCGAGCCGTCGCGCCGGCGCCTGCGCCGTGGGCTCTATCGGATGCTGCCCCACTCCGTGGAGTCGATGTTCGACGCCCAGGAGTGGCACTCGGCGCTGGCCGAGGCCGGTCTTCAGGTAGAAGGGCCGCTGCGCAGCCTGCCGCTGTGGGACATCTGCGGCCTGGCGACGAAAGAGGCCTAGCCCCGGCCTTGGCTGCCTTGCCCCTAACTTGCCCGGATCGTAACCTATGATCGAGGCGGGCCGAAGGGTCCGCCGAAGATTGTCCGGGGAGAAGCACCAACATGGCGGAAACAGCCCTCGATGGGGTCAAGGTCCTGGAGTACTGCCAGATGATCAGCGGCCCCTACTGCGGCAAGCTCCTGGCCGACCTGGGCGCGGAGGTCATCAAGGTGGAGGAGCCGCAGTTGGGCGACGGCGCCCGCAGGAGAGGCCCCTTCCTGGACGATGTCCCCCATCCGGAGAAGAGCGGCCTCTTCCTCTACCTGAACACTAACAAGCTGGGGATCACCCTCAACCTGCGCACAACCAGCGGCCGCCACATCTTCCAGCGCCTAGCCGAGCAGGCCGACATCCTCATCGAGGACCGCCCGCCCGGCGAGATGGCGAAGCTGGGCCTGGACTACGACAGCCTGAGCGCCGTCAACCCCGGCCTCATCTTCACCTCCATCACCCCCTACGGCCAGACAGGCCCCTACCGGGACTACAAGAGCTATCATCTCAACCTCTACCACGCCACCGGCCTTTCGTCCTTCGTCTACGTCCCTCGCCAAGCAGAGCCAGATTCGCCGCCGGTGGTGGCCGGGGGCCAGGTGGGTGACTACGACGGAGGCCTCACCGCCGCGGTCGCCGCCCTCGCCGCCCTCTGGGTCCGCCTGACCACCGGCGAGGGCCAGTACATCGACATCTCCAAGTTCGAGGCGTTGCTTGCCATGGAGCGGGTGGAGATATGCCGCTTCGCCAATCAACCCGACGCCCCTCCCTGGAAAGGCATGGTGGGAGGGCTCGTGCCCTGCCAGGATGGACACGTGGTCGTCACCCCTGCCCAGAACCACCAGTGGCAGGCGCTCATGAAGCTGATGGGCAACCCCGCCTGGGCCCAGGAAGAGGATTGCCGCGACGAGTTCGCTCGAGCCCAGCACCGTGATGAGATCCAGCAGCGGCTGGAGGAGTGGATGGCCCAGCACCCTAAGGAAGAGATCTATTCCGAGGGCCAAAGGGTCGGCCTTCCCGTCGGGCCGGTGCGCACGGTGGCGGAGATAGCCAACTGGCAGCAGGCGCGGCAGCGCGGTTTCTTCGCCCCCCTTGACCATCCCCAAGCGGGCAGGCTGGAATATCCCTCCGCTGCCTACAAGATGTCCGAGACGCCCTGGCGAGGGGAACGAGCCGCTCCCCTCCTCGGCGAGCACAATGAGCAGGTCTACTGCTGCCGCCTGGGCTATTCGCGCGAGGAGCTGGCCAGGATGGCCGCTGCCGGCATCATCTAGGGAGAGAGCTGCCAGATGACGAAAGGCCCCCTGGACGGCGTCAGAATCCTAGACTTCACCTGGGCCTGGGCCGGGCCCTACGGTACCCTGCTTCTTGCCATGCTGGGGGCAGAGGTCATCAAGGTAGAGAGCCGTCGTCGCCTCGACCACACTCGCCTGCGCTCCCTGATGGCTGGCCCGACGCTGACCAGCCCCGACCATGCGGTCGTCTTCAACGATCTGAACATTGGCAAGCTGGGCCTGGCCCTCAACCTTAGCCAGCCCAAAGCGGTGGAGATAGCGAAGAGAGTTGCCCGGATAAGCGACGTTGTGACCCAGAACATGCGCCCAGGCGTGATGGACAGGCTCGGCCTGGGATACGACGATTTCAAGGCAGTGAAGCCGGATATCATCATGCTCTCCTCCTCGGCGGTGGGCGCCACCGGGCCGGAGCGCACCTACAGTGGCTATGCCCCCACCTTCGCCGCTCTGGGCGGCCATTCCTACATCAGCGGCAACCCTGAGGGCCATCCCCTGCCCATCAGCGGCGCCGTCGACCTGCGGGTGGGCACCACTTCGGCCTTCGCCATCCTGGCCGCGCTCTACTATCGAGCACGCACCGGCAAGGGCCAGCACATCGACCTGTCGTCAACAGAGGCCGTCAGCGCCCTTATCGGCCACGTCTTCATGGACTACAG
>CAZXAF010000109.1:0-5739 GCA_964638905.1 uncultured Dehalococcoidia bacterium | reverse complement strand
CCCTCGGCGTCGGTGTTGATCACCTCGATGGTCTTGCCGCTCATCGCCCGCAGGACGTCGCCGGGCTTGGTGGCCGAGCCGGAGGGCATGTTCTCGGTGGCGGGCACGACGGCGGTGACGTTGATCCGCGGCTTGAGCCTGCCGATCGCCCACATGGCGGCGATGACCGCTGCCCCGCCGGACATGTCGCCCTTCATCGCCTGCATGCCGGCCGAGGGCTTGATGGAGATGCCGCCGGAGTCGAAGGTGATCCCCTTGCCCAGCAGGCCGAGGGTTGCCTTGCGGCGGGGGTCGCCGCGGTAGCGCAGGACGATCAGCTTGGGCGGCTGAGTGCTGCCCTGGGCCACGCCCAGCAGGGCGCCCATGCCCAGCTCCTGCATCTGCTCGCGTTCCAGGACCTCGCACTCCAGGCCGACCTCCTGCGCGACGGCCTGGGCCTGCTCGGCCATGATGGCGGGGGTCAGGTAGTTGGCGGGCTCGTTGGCCATGTCGCGGGTGCGGTTGGCCGCCTCGGCCATGATGCGTCCGGCGGCCACGCCGCGGCGGAGGGCGGGGACCTTCGTGCGCTCGAACTCCACGAGGGTCAGCTCATCGATCTCCCGCTCGTCTTCGCGCTTCTTCTTGTGCCTGGTGAAGAGATAGAGGCCCATCACCGCGCCCTCGGCGATGGCCTGAGCGCACTGCTGGGGTTCGAAGCCGCCGACGCCGGCGCCGTGCACGACCGTGGCCACCGACCGGGCACCGACACGCCGCAGGTAGCGGAGGGCGGTGGCGGTGATGTCGCGCACCCTGTCCAGCTTGAAATCGGCTTGCTTGCCCAGGCCGGCCACCAGCACGCGCGGTGAGGGCAGACGGCCGAGGGTGTGGATAAGGGTCAGTTCGTTGAGCTTGCCCTTGATCTCGCCGTCGGCGATGAGCTGGCTGATGGCGCCGCCCAGGGCCTTGTCCACAGCGCCGGTGGCGCCGCCGGGCCTTTTCACCCCCTCGAACAGGTTGACGACGATAGCCCTGGCCGGGTGCTGGCTGATATCTCCTGCTTGAACCTTGATCTCCATGATGGGCGCTCCTTGGGCAGGCCCAGAAAAGACGTCGGGCCGCAGGGGAATCATAGCGAAAACGTATCAGGGCGGCAATGGGCGATGATGGGGGCATTGCCAAATGCTTGTGGCCATGCTTAAATGAAATTAGGTCAAGAAGGGGGCCCGAATCGTGTCGGCTCGTGTGGTTCCGGCGGTTACTCGCACTTTCCGCTTCGCCCAAAAGGTGGGCGTCGTCGAGCTTGTCTTGATGGGGCTGGCCTTTGTTCTTTACTACATGGTGCGGGGCTTCGTGGTAGAGCGGGCCTTCGAGGCCACCTCGCGGGCCGTCCGTATCTTCGAGCTGGAGAAGCACCTGGGTATCTGGTTCTGGGAGACGAAGATGCAGGCCTGGGTGATGTCCAGCGAAATTCTCGTGCAGCTTTTCAACAACATCTATGTCTACGCCCATTTCCCGCTCATCATCATCATCGGTCTCTGGCTGTTCTTCTTCCACCGCGAGCGGTACGTCCTCCTGCGCAATGCATTCCTCATCTCGGGGGGCATTGGGCTGATCATCTTCAACCTGTTGCCGACCGCACCGCCGCGTCTCCTCCCCTGGCCGCTGAGCGACCAGGTGGTGGACACGATGTTCGCCTTCTCCAGGGTGAACTACGATATGCAGCCGGAGGCGTTCGTTAACCACTACGCCGCCATGCCCAGCCTGCACTTCGGCTGGAACCTGCTTCTGGGCATTGGCATTATCTTGACTGTCCGGCATCGCGTGGGCACAGCCTTCGGGGTGATAATGCCCGCCGCCATGTTCCTGGCGGTGGTGGTTACCGGCAATCATTTCATGTTGGATGTGCTGGCCGGCACGGTGGTGGCCCTGATAGGCCTAGGCGTTGCGATTCTTATTCAGCGCTACGGCCACCGACTGTGGCGGCTGATTCTCCCCGATCGGATCTTTCAAGGCCTGGCTCGGACCTCCTGAGCCAGGCTAGCTAGGCTGCTGCGGCTTCACTGTGGAGGGGAAAAAGATTACGCTGGGGGCACTTGTTGCCCTGCTGCGACGGGCGAAACGCCGCATCGGCCGGCGCGACCTTCTGGAGGCCGCGCTGGTTGCTTTTGCTTTTCTCCTCTACTTCCTGGTGCGGGGCAGTGTCATCGACCGGCCCCATGATGCTTTCCAGAATGCCCTGGACGTAATCGATGCCGAGAGGCGGCTGGGCATTTTCTGGGAGCCGCACATGCAGGAGTGGATCATCGGTAACAATTTCCTGATCCAGGCATCCAACTACGTCTACTTCTGGCTGCACTTTCCCCTGATTATCGCCTTTGGCGTTGTTCTATACATCTTCGACCGCCGCAAGTATACGTTCCTGCGCGACGCCTTCCTGGCTTCGGGAGCGATCTCCCTGATCATCTATGGCCTCTATCCCGTGGCGCCTCCGCGTCTCCTGCTCGAGCTGGCTAAGGAGTTCCACGTCGTCCTCGATGCGGATTTGCAGGCCTTCGTGGACACGATGAACGTGCATCTGGGGTACGGCTACCAGGCCCAGTCCATGCGGCCGTTCGTGAACCCCTATGCGGCGGTGCCCAGCCTCCACTTCGGCTGGGACTTCCTCCTGGGCATCGGGATCATCTGGGCATTTCGCCGCTATCCATTCGTCTGGCCGCTGGGCATTGCCCTGCCGGTGATGCAGATCTTCGCCATCGCGGTCACTGCCAATCACTACTTCTTGGACGCCGTTGCTGGCATGGGGGTCGCTCTCCTCGGCCTGGCCATCGCAGTGGTCCTGCACCGCTGGGCATATGCCCCCTTGGGTCGGCTGGCGAAGCGAGTGCCCTGGCTTGTGCCCTCCGAGGAAGAAGAGGAAGCAAGGGCCTCGCCGGTCTAGGAAGGCTTTGGGGGACTGGTCTCCCCGAAGCGGGTTCTTAGTTCCAGTGGCGATAGGCAGGCAGGGGCCTGAGCGATGCGTAGACCTCCACTGAGACGTCGCTGGCGTGGGGAAGCCAGCGCTCCCAGTCCTGGCGGGCCTGGGCGGCCTCTTTGCTGGCGAGGGCCTTCTGGATCACCGACTCGTCGGAGAACAGGAAGACGGCCATCCAGTTGGGTCCGGGCCGGGAGGAGTGAACGCGGAAGGCAGCGTTGATGCCCGGGATCTTGAACATGTTGCGCAGGTGCACCCGCATATACCACTGCTCGAACTCTGGCAGGATATCGGGGTCGATGTGGGCCTGCACCACCAGAACGGGCTTGTCATCCACCGGCAGGCCTCACGGTTCCTTCATCTGGCGAACGATGGCCGCGATGGCCGTCTCGATGTCGGCGGAGGTGTCCACGCTGATGTGGGGACGGCCGATGGGCTCAGCATCGCGCTGCATGCGTTCATAGACCTCCGGGCCGGCGTCGGAGAGGTCCTGGGCGTCGAGGCCTTCCACGCGGGCCTGCAGGCGTTCGCGGACGACGGGTGGGGGCGCTTGGAGGTGCACCAGGATGAGCTTGGCCTTGTGGTCGTCGGCGATGTGGTAGAGGCGGTGGCGGTGCTCCTCGCGCAGGTTCGTGGCGTCGAGGATGGCGGCGATCCCCCACGCCAGAAGGCGGTTGAGCACCAGGTGGCAGGCGGAGAACAGGCGGAGGCTCTCCTCGGCGGAGTAGGTGGGCTGACCGAAGAGCGCCTTGCGTAGAGCGTCGCTTTCCAGGCAGGCCATCGGATGGCGGGAGACGAGGCGGCGGCAGAAGTGCGATTTGCCGCTGCCCGGAAGGCCGCTGAGCACCACCAGGGCGGGGGTGCCTCGGGCTGACGGCAGCGGCTGTATGTACTCCTCGATCTTGCGAGCGTCCTCCAGAAGCTGTTGCCGTCGTTCTTCCACGGGTCTATGGATCATTGTAGAAGGATAGGCCAATTAGGCCAGGGCCGGTGTGGATGCTCATCACCTGACTGAACTCGCTGACAAAGAGTTCCGCTGGTCGGAACTCTTGGCGCACTTTGTTGGCCAGCTCCTCGGCCGCATCCACCGCTCGCGTGTGGAAGACGGCAGCGTGGAGGGACTTGCGCCGGTCCAGGCGCTGGCTGGTCAGCTCCAGCAAGCGGGCCATCGCCCTGGGATTGGTGCGCACTCCGCCCAATCGAACGATCTTGCCGTCATGGAGCTGGAAGATGTGCCTCACCTTGAGGAGGGCGGAAAGCCAGGCGGCTACCTGGGGCACTCGACCTCCCTTGGCCACATACTCCAGCGTATCCAGGAAGCCTAGCATATACATTCGGGGGATGAGGGCCTCGGCCCTGTTGGCCGCCTCCTCCAGGGAGGCGCCGCTGGCTGCTGCCCTGGCCGCCGTCAGCACCACGAAACCAAGCGCCGCCGCGGCGCAGCGGGAATCGATGACCTTTATGCGCATGTCTGCCAGCTCTTGTCTGGCCAAGAGGGCGCCATCGCAGGCGGCGTTGTAGGTAGCGGTGAGCTGGCTGCTGGTGACAATGCAGAGGACCTCTCTGGAGCCTTGCTGGTAGGCCTCTCGAAATGCCTCCAAGAAGGCTCCTGGTGGCGGTGCAGCAGTGGTGGGCAGCCGCCGCGCCGATTTCAGCAGAGCGTAGAACTCGAGCCAGTTCAGGGAGCCGTCGTCCACATAGGTGGTTTCCCCGATCAGGAAGGACATGGGCACAATGGTGATCTGACACTCTTCCTGAAGCTCCTGGGGAATAGTGCATACGCTATCCGTTACTACGGCGAGTCTAGCCATGACAGATAATGGAATGATTGCGGGTCCCAGCCATTCTTGCAGCAAGTATAGCGCACATCGTCTTGCACGGGCTACAGGGCTGTGCTATACTCACCGCAAAGGAAGAGAAGGAAGGGATGTCCCCAACCGCCGAATCGGAGGGCGATGCTCACTAAGGAAAGACGACACGAAATCATAACCGCCCACCGTCTTCACGCGAGCGACTCGGGTTCCTCGGACGTGCAGATAGCTCTCCTCACCGAGCGCATAAAGCAGCTCACTGAGCACCTGAAGGTACATCGCAAGGATCACCATTCCAGACGCGGTCTCCTGAAGCTGGTGGGACAGCGGCGACGGCTCTTGCGGTACTTGAGCAGCACCGATGTCGGGCGCTACCGCAAACTGATCGCCAGCCTTGGCCTTCGCAGGTAGTCAAAACGAGTAACTGACAGGAGAGGATTCCCCCGCAACGCCCTTTTGAAGCGGCGACTATGCTTAGAGCTGCTACCGGAGGGACCGTGAAGGGTTCCTGAACGCGCGAGAGGACGGATACTATCATGCCACAGTTGTATGAGCGGAAGATAGGTGATCGCTCTTTGGTCATTGAGGTGGGGAGGTTGGCTGGGCAGGCCGACGGGGCGGTCACCGTACGCTACGGCGATACGCTGGTGCTGGTCACCGCCTGCACCACCGGGGAGCCTCGCGAGGGGGTAGACTTCCTCCCCCTTACCATCGACTATGAGGAGCGGTTGTACGCCGCGGGCAAGATCCCCGGCGGCTGGTTCCGGCGCGAAGGGCGGCCCAGTGCCGAGGCGGTGCTGGCGGACAGGCTCACCGACCGTCCCCTTCGGCCCCTCTTTCCCAAAGGCTTCCGCAACGAAACCCAGATCATCGTCACCGTCCTTTCGGCTGACCAAGAGAACGATCCTGACATCCTGGCTATCATCGGTGCAGCCACGGCCCTCTGCATGTCGGATATCCCCTTCGACACGCCGGTGA
>CAZXAF010000108.1:0-5788 GCA_964638905.1 uncultured Dehalococcoidia bacterium | reverse complement strand
GGTGCTTGTACAGCACCTCCTCCACCTCCGCCGGATAGATGTTCTCCCCGCCGCTAACGATCATGTCTATCTTGCGATCCACGACGTACAGGAAGCCTTCCTCATCCTGGCGAGCGAGGTCGCCGGAGTGCATCCAGCCGTTCTTGAAAGCCTTCGCCGTCGCCTCCGGGTTGTTGTAGTATTCCTTCATGACAGTAGGGCCACGATAGACGACTTCCCCTACCTCACCTACCGGCACATCCTTGTCATTGTCGTCTACCAGCCGGATCTCGAGGAAGGGCAAACCCTTGCCCACGGAGGCCACCTTACGCTCCGCCTCGGACGGCATCAGGACGGAGACCAGCGCATTGGACTCCGTCTGGCCAAAGCAATCGAAGATCTTCACCTGGGGGAAGACTTCCATGATCTTGCTTCGCACTTCGGTGGGCAAGATGGACCCTCCTGAGTACCAAATCTTTAGGTAACTGGTGTCGAACTGGTTCAGGTTGGGCATCTGCACCAAGAAGTTGGCCATGGCCGGGATCAACAGCATGGCGTCGCATCTCTCCCGCTCTAATGTCTGCAGCACCTCCACCGGATTGAACACCTCCACCGCCAGGACGACCGTCGCCCCAAGAAGGAGATAGGCAAGGCAGTTACCGAAGGAGGCTATGTGAAAGATGGGAGGAACTGCGAAAGACCGCCAGTCCGTAAAGTCACCGACACCGGTTTCGGCAGGAACCTGAGTGGAAATCAGAATCCAGACCAAAGCCTGACTCCTGTGGGTAAGCACGGCTCCCTTGGGTCTGCCGGTGGTGCCAGCGGTATACATGATGAACACCGGCTCGTCTTCCTCCACCAGGACGAGCGGCTCGTCGGCGGGATACTTCTGCAGAAGGCTCTCGAAATGAAGCATCCCTTCCACCGGCTTCTCAGTCACCGAGATGTACTGCTTAACCTTGGGGAGGTCCTTCTGAATCCCTCTCACCATGTCAACGAAGGCCTCGCCCAGGATGAAGGCCACGGAATCGGAGTTGTTGACGATGTAGGTGATCTCCTCAGGATGAAGACGGAAGTTCAAGGGGACGCCTATCGCACCTATCTTGCCCAGGGCAAAATAGGCCTCCAAGTACTGGTTGCAGTTGAAGAGGAGCATGGCTACCTTGTCCCCCTTCTTGATGCCGATATCCATGAGGGCGTGGGCCAGCCGATTGATGCGGGCATTGAACTCGCCATAGCTTAGGCGCGTATCACCGTAAATGATTGCTGCCCTATCAGGGAACTTGCGGGCATTTCGAGCTATGAGCTCACCCAGAAGGAGCCTCCTCGACAACGCCTCTTCTATAGCTTCCTTCGACTGCATGACCTTAACCTCCCCTAGAACCCCTGGCAGTAAGAAGTCCCCCCACTACCTGGGCTGGCAGCAGTCTCTCTCTTCGAGGACAATGAGCCATTTGGTGCCCCTGGCAGGACTCGAACCTGCAACCAGCTGCTTAGAAGGCAGCTGCTCTGTCCGCTTGAGCTACAGGGGCACGCGCCTATCTATCGGCGGCACTCCCCAATGTAGCAACCGCCTCTTGCCATCGTCAACCTGGACGGCGCCGATCGAGCTCGCCGGCTAGGCTCCTCGATATACCGTCTTGACCTTGTGCAGAGGGATCAGGCCCTTCCCCACGGGGCTCACGCTCACGATCTCCAGCCCATCGAGATTTGAAGAAGTAGTGACGTGCTTCTGCACCAGACGGCCCAGGGGCTGAGCGCCCACCACCGCCAGCACAGACGCCGCCAAGACGTTCGGCAAGCGATCCAATCGCCGCCGATTGCCCACAGCCAGCACAGAAGCAACCCCGGCCAGAATGCCAGCCACCGCCAGGTTCGTGCCGCACAGAGGCGATACGGCCAACTGCGACTCGCCTTGCTTGAGGCGAGCCAGGCCCTCGGCGGCGCACTCGCCGATATCCTGGGTCGACACGTTGCCGTAAATGTAGAAGCCGTCGAGAGAGGCCCGCCCCACCAGCCGCAAGTTCTGTCCCATCTTTCCCAGCAGAATCGATACTGTGGCATGCTCCAATGCATGATTGCGACGAACAGCAGCGATCATCCTGGGCAGCATCTGAACCCTCCCTGCCTCAGTATATCATGACCCCCCGAGCATTCCCTAGCTTTTCGTGATGCCTGGCACAAACGACTCGGCGCGAACGTTGACGCTAACCGTGATCGTCTCTGAGCTGCCAGCGACGTAGGGCGCCTCCAACGTTATGGTGCCCACGTACTTACTTTTTGGCAGGCCTGCCAGGTTGGCCTGAATGGTCAGGATAGATTCCTCTGCCCCCAAATCATTGCCCAAGGCAAGCCCCTGTTTGCGCGATAGCCCCAGCCAGGAAGCCGAAGGGACGGCCGTCCACACCAGGACGCCGGTGCCGGAGTTGGAGATGGTCACCTCCACGGGTTGGCTCAGGCCCTCCGGCCGGACGACCAGCTCAAGGTCGAGGTCGCTAACCTCCAGCGCAGGCTCCCCCAGGACCGACCGGCGGTCAACAGCCACCTCCGTCGGGTCGAGATGGGAGCTGGCCGGCCGCGGCATGTCCATGTTGTCGTAGCAGTAGTCGGAGGAGTCACAGGCAAAGTTCTCCAGCTTCAGGGCCTCGGCGAAGTCCTTGAGGGACAGGTCGGGCAGAGTGACCTCCAGGGCCTGCCAGAGAGGCTCGCCATCACGCTCGGCCGGATGAGCTATGCAGCCCAGGACAAGCTCCTGGTATGGGTACTGAGAGCGATCGTGGCCAAAGCCGTCGTCGAGGGGGCCGCAGCTATACGAGCTGCGTGGCCAGGCGGGAAAGCGCGGGTTGAGGGGGTGGTTCACAAAGACGAACCCATTGTAGCCCCAGATAGCATAGTACCAGTCCTCGATGACCTGCGGATTGCGGTCGCCCACGATGGGGCGGAAATCGGTGGCCAGGTTCCACTTGTCGACCAGGATGCGCGTGCCGCGGGCGATGTTGTAGGCGAAGTGAGCGGCCGCCATGAGCTGCTCCTTCGTCGGCTCGCCGGTGGTGTTCTGCATGCCGCTGGTGACCTGCATAATGCCATAGCCGCAGTCACGGGAGACAAGCGCCGGGCCGATGCCCCCATAGGGAACGTGGAAGGCCGCCTGAGACCACGAGCTCTCGATCCAGCCGATGGCCTTGAGGATAGTGGGGGGAACGTATGGCTCACTGACACCGGGACCCATCGGTGGGAACGGCGTCGGCGCAGGGGTGGGGGTCTCCGTTTCCGTCGGCGTCGGCGAGCCTTCAGGCGTAGGGCTGGCCGTCTCCGTCGGCGTCGGCGAAGGCTCAGGCGTGGGGGTCGGTGTCTCCGTCAGTTTCCACGAATCATCGAGCGTGGGGACCGCTGTCTCCATCAGTTTCCACGAATCCTCGGGCGTAGGACTCGCCGTCGGCGTCGGCGAACCTACGACCACAGCGGCGGTTATGTCCGCCGCCGTCGGCGAGCCTTCGGACGCAGCGGTCGCTGTCTCCGTCGGCGAGCCTTCAGGCGGAGGGCTGGCCGTCTCCGTCGGCGTCTCCGAACCCTCGGGCGTGGGTGTAGGCGTCTCCGTCGGCGAGGCCATAGCCTGCGGCTGCCGCGGCCCTGTCTTTAGAGGAGGCAGGCCGAAGTAGAGATCGCCAGGGAAGAGGCCGTTGACAGCGGCCAGCTCGAACGTCTGGTTGTAAACGGTGCGATAGTCCTCAGGATCGTAGGAGATGACATCGAACGGCCCAAGCGGGCTGCCCGTCGCCGGGCACAGGTCGAAGTCACCGGCCCACGCCGGCGGCGACGAGCCGTCGCCCTGGAGCACGAGAGCCAGGCTCAAGAACGAGAGGACGACTACGAGACGTAGCCTACTGGGAACCATTAGCCAGCCAACCAATGAACTCCAGGCTGCCCTTATCGGCCACTGTCTGCCGTTCTTTGCCCATCTCGATGGCCACCAGATGCTCCCGGCCGGGTTCAGCGGCCGAACTCCCCTCGAAGGAGCGCACGGCCAGATAGTCGCCCTCAGGCGACCAGCCCGCCGGCACATCGAAGCCCTGGTCGGGCCCAGGGGTGACCTCCTCCAGTTCCCCACCCGCCAGGGAGACCAGCGCTACCGCACTGAAGCCATCGTCAGGCGTCCGTCCTACGGCAATGCGCTCCCCGTCCGGGTGCCACAGGGGTTTGAAGTGATCCCCAGCATCCAGAGCGCTGGCGAAATCGGATAGGGGTTGCGGCTCTGCACCCTCGGCAAGCTCGACTACGAAGGCCCGGACAGCTATCCGATCGTCCGTGGGCTGGCGGGCCAGATAGGCGACCCGCGTGCCGTCGGGGGATAGATGCCAGTCGCGCGCTGCCTCGTCGCTGGCCTGAACCAGCAATCGAGGGCTACCACCCGCCGCCACAGCCCCGAAGTGCGTGCCGCTAAGGACGAACTCGGCGAAATAGAGGGAGTCGCCATCGGGGGAATACCCTATAGGGAACAGCTCCAGCACATCATCGACTTCCATCAGGAGGGTCTCGCTGCCGTCGCTCACGTCCACCTTCAGCAGGGAAGCGGCCGAGCCGATCTGAGCCTGCGGCCCGTTTCGGCGCACGACGATGGAGCTTCCATCCGGCGACCAAACCAGCTTGCTCGCCCCGTCCAGGTCGCTGGCCAACAGGCGCGTCTTGCCGCTGTCCACGTCCAACAGCCAGGCCTGGGCATCCATGGCCTGCTCCCCACCAGTCGCAGGCAGCACCAGATAGGCGATCTGCTTGCCGTCGGGGGAAAGGCTGGCCAATATGCCCACGTCGGGGGCGTGCTCCACCCTGGCCACCTTCGCCCGCCCCTCAGACCCAGCAGCCGACGCCAGCCAGATGGTGTCCGCATCGCTGGCGAACTCCTTGTACAGCAGCTTCAGCCCTGCGGGAACGCCGGTGGGCAGCGGCGTGCCGGTGGCAGTGGGCGTGGGGCTGCCCTCCTCTTTTCCACCCCCATCGCAGCCGACGGCAACCGCCGCCAGGATAGCCAACGTTAGGAAGACAATCACGCTTCGCATAGTTGACCCTACTCCTCACTCCCCGACACCGAGGGCTCAGCTTCTCCCAGGACAGTGCGCAGCCGCCGATATATGTACCAGGCCACCAGCGCAATCAGAATTATCAGGATGGGTATGTCCGCCGGTCGCATCCAATCCCTGATCCGCTCCCAGTTCTCGCCCAGGACGAAGCCCGCCCAGGCCAGCCCCAGCGACCAGACGAACGACCCGACGAAGGTCAGGACGGCGAACCGCCACACATTCATGCGGGCGATCCCCGCCGGCAGGCTGATAAACGTGCGGATTACCGGCAGCACACGCGAGATGAGGACCGCCCACGCGCCGTAGCGGGCGAACCAGCGCTCGGCCTGCTCCACCTCGTGGCGAGAGATGAGCAGATAGCGCCCGTAGCGCAGAAGCAGGGGCCGACCGCCCCAGGCCCCGACGGCGTAGGCTATCAGAGAGCCGATCAGGTTGCCCAGGGCGCCGCAGAAGGCGGCCAGGAGCAGCCACTGCGCCCCCAGCCCGCGGTCGTCCACCAGGAACCAGCCGGCCAGGGGCATGATGATCTCGCTGGGGAAGGGGATACAGGCGCTCTCGATGGCCATCAGGGCGACGACCCCCGGCCATTCGATGAGGTCGTAGACGTACTGAACGAAGTCTAGAAGTAGCTCTTCGATCTTCCTCCACCGCCTTGCCCGACTTCCACCACCAGCATGGAGGGCAAGTTATGTCTACAAAGAGGCTCTTCCAGTTCGCCTGAGTTTAGCAGCAGG
>CAZXAF010000107.1:0-5803 GCA_964638905.1 uncultured Dehalococcoidia bacterium | reverse complement strand
ACCCCCAACCTACCGATTACAAATCGGTTGCGCTACCATTGCGCCACTCGGGCGCTTCCGCCGAAGCTAAATTGCCTGGATGTTCGGCCCAAGAAACATTGGTTCGCCCCAGAGAGGCGACACCATTGGTAGTATATGCACCAGATCTCTGCAAAGTCAAGGCAGTAGGCACGTCCAGCGCGCGGGATTGACGCCGCCCGCCGGGCGAAGGACGCGGGCCCGCCTACCACCCCGCGGGGGCATCCGGCGTCCAGACCATGACCAGCAGAGAGTCGCCCCGATCGCGGTTGACCTGCCTGAACACTTCCCACTCCCCGGGTTCCACGTCCATCTCGATGATCGGGTAGCCGATGGGCACGCCCGGTCCGATACAGACGAACGTCTCCGGGTCAAATGCGTGAGTACCGAAGGCTTTGGCAATGGCCTGGCCTATCTCCTGCTGCCAGGGCGTGGGCTGTACGCCCGGCTTGGGAACCACCGTCGGGTGGAGGGCCATTTTTCGCATCGCGGCCGGATGCGCCATCCGCCCGCAGGTCAGGCGGCGCGAGTGCGGCGGCATCTCGGTGGCCAGCATGGTGCGGTACTCCAACTGCTCGAACAGGCCGCGGCGGCGGAACTGGGGCGCGATGCAGCAGATACCGGCCAGGTTGACCACCTGCGCGGGCAGGCGCGGCAGGTCGATGACCCGGCATTCGCCGAACCCGAAGCCGACCATCGTCCCCTCGTGCTCCGCCAGGGCCACGTATCGTAGCGTTTCGAGCGACTTCTCCAGATAGGCGCGGTTAGCCTGCCGATAGTTCGCCTGGAAAAGGGCAAGGATCTTCTGGAAGTCCTCCGTCGATACCTTGTCCGTCTCGACGACCCTGAAGTCAATTAAGGTGAGGTCGCGCGCTGGCTGGTCGAACTCGTCATCCCATGCCATCGACTGGCTCT
The DNA here is from genome assembly GCA_964638905.1 of uncultured Dehalococcoidia bacterium. GTDB lineage: Bacteria > Chloroflexota > Dehalococcoidia > SM23-28-2 > SM23-28-2 > SM23-28-2. The sequence continues at coordinate 4,870 of CAZXAF010000107.1, read as the reverse complement.
CCATCTTCAACGACTCCCAATTGCCCCGGCAACGGCCCACGCGAAGGGCCGGTGCGCGGCGGCGTCCCTCACTCGCCCTCTGTCTCTTCTCCCAGGGCGGGGCGCTCGCTGCGCGCCAGACGACGCCTCTCGGCACGGGCAGGGCCGCGGCTTCGCCGTCTGAGGACGTAGACAGCGGCAAGGGCAGCGATGACCATTACCGCCAGCGCGATGAGCTGAGCCATGCGCAGGCCAGCAAAGACAAGGTCGTCCCCTACCCAAACACCGCCGAAGTTCTCTCCCCGCAGGAAGCTGATACCGAAGCGCATGGCAGAGTAGAGGAAGGCCCAGGAGAAGAAGACCATGCCCTCTCGCTTGAAGAGCCGCCGCAGCACGAACAGCAACAGGGCAAAGATCAGCAGATCGCCCACTATCTCGTAGGCGGTGACCGGATGCTGGGCCAGCTCAACGGGCCCAGCGGTGTAGATCGGATAGGCGGGGCTATCGGAGTGAGTGTAGACGAGACCGATGGGCCAGTCGGTGGTCTTGGCGTAGATGTCCCCATTGACGAGGCAGCCGATGCGGCCCACAGCCATGCCCAGAATACCGCCGATAGCGGCCGCGTCGGCCATCGCCCCCCAGCGGGGCAGGCGGCGCCAGGCGGCGTAGGCCACCGCTCCCAGAGCACCGCCGATCAGCGCTCCGTAGAGGGAAATGCCGCCGGTGTTGATGGCGAAGATCTCCGCGGGGTCATCGCTGAAGTTGTCGAGGTGCTCCAGCACGTAGAGCGCACGGGCGCCGATGATGCCGCCGATGACCAAGAAGAGGGCCATGTTGTAGATGGTATCGTCGTCGATGCGAGCCCGCCGGGCCAGGAAGGCCGCCATCAGGACGCCGGCCACCACCCCCAGGGCGGTGAACAGCCCGTGCCAGGTGATCTCCAGGCCGCTGATCTCGAAGATCTTGGGGTCGATGCCGTTCTTGATCGCCAAGAACAGCGGAGTGCTAAGAGCTTCCATCCTGCCTCTCCTCTTCCAAGGCGTCGGGGGAGCCGGCCTCTGCGCCCAGCTTGGCCATCTCGCGGCGGAAGTTGGCCAGGTGGCCGGCCACGCCTGCCAGATAGGTGCGATCGCCCACTATCTTAGCCCAAAGTCTCCGCCTGGGCACGTAGAAGGTGATGCCAAGGCCCAGGAGAAGGATGCCTGCGCCCGCCCAGATCAGGTTATCGCTCTGGTCGCGCCTGACCTCGATGCCGGCGAACTCCCGCTGCCCCAGGAACGTGTACTGATAGTCGCCTACGACGCTGCTCTCGCCGGGCACGAGAGCCAGCACGCTTGGGCCCACGCCGCTGATAAGCAGCGTAGGCGGGCCGTCGTCTGCCGTCGAGGGCGCTGACACCGCCCCCCCCGCCTCGTGGCAGCGGCAGTCGCTGTAGTATTGGCTATGGTGGGCACTTCCTCCCTCAAGGTAGCCATAGCCGGCGTTCTTCATCTGGAGGAGTACCGTCCCCGTGGCAGAGCCGCCGTCCGTCATCGACGGCAGAGGGAATCCCTGCTCGAAGGTAGCGGGCAGGCGGCTCAGAGAGACGAACTCGAACTCCAGCCCGCCGGCGCGCCCTTTCTCGCCGAGAGCAAGGGCCAGGCGAGCGGGATCGGGGTTGTCGCCCAGCTCGAACACCACCAGCCGCCAGTCGTCCCCCGCCGAATCGGGCTTTGCGCCGACCCAGATCCGGCGACCATCGCTGGGGATGGTCACCGTCGTCCCGTAGGTCGATTCGACCAGATCGGTGAGCACCAGCGTCTCCTCCAGAAGGAGCCGGCCATCGCCATCGCGGATCGCCACGTGCGGGCCGGGCATGGTATCGGCAAGGGCAAGCACTTCCCTGTATACCACATTCCCGGTAGGTAGATCACGCACCTGAAGGTCAGCGCCGGAGCCGAAATAGGCGGCCTGGTAGAAGCGATAGCCGTCGTGGGTGCAGGGGCCGTTGACGCTGGCAGTGCAGTGCTTGACCTCCCGGCCCTCCTGGAGGATGACCATCTCCGTGCGATAGTCCAGCGGCTGGCCCTGCTCGCCGAAGCGCCCCACGGCATCGATGACCTCTACCTGCATCTGATCGCCATCTCCGGAAGGCTGCACAGAGGCGCTTGTACCCTCGGCAAGGAACAGGGACTGCGAGAAGCCGGTGAGCCTGCTGACGATAGCGGCGACGATGAACAGAATGAGGGCCAGGTGGGTCAGGAAACTGCCCGCCTGGGCCCAACTGAAGCGATCGGCGAAGAGGTAGACCGCCTGCCCCTCCTCGATACGTTCGACCCGATAGTGATGCCGCCGCAGCACGCTCTCCAGAGCGCTCGCGTCGGCGGGGGTGGCGAAGGAGAGCCGCTGCTGAGCCCGCTCGAAGTACGTGTCGGGCACGCGCGTCCAGGGCCGACGAATCGAGCGCCAGATGGGCGGGATGCGATTGAGCGTGCAGGCGATGAGGGAGGCCACCAGCAGGCCCAGGCTGACGGCGAACCAGCGAGCGTGGAAGACATCGAACAGGCCCAGCCGATGTATGACATCGGCCAGTATGCTGTACTTCCCTCGCTGGGCGTCCAGCCAGACGGACACTGCCTCCGAATCGCCACGGACACCGTCGGGGATCTGGGGCAGGAGCACCCCCAGGAAGCCAACCACGGCCAGAAAGGCAATGAGAGCGATGGCCGAGCGCACGTTGGTGAGGAGGCGCCAGAGCGCCCGCAAGGGGTTCCAGGGGCCCAGACGGGGAACCCTATCGGTCATTGGGGAAGCCTAGGGAGAGAATGCCCGCTCGCAGAGGTGGCGGGTCTGGGCGGTAGAGAGGCCCTCCCCCAGATAGCCGTCACCTACCCGGATCTCGAAGTGCAGGTGGTTCTCGAGGTTGGGGTCGCTGACCCCCTCCGGCGTTCCGGAGTTGCCCACATGGCCCACGACCTGCCCCACCTCCACCACCATGCCCACTTCAATCCCCTGCTCTACGTCCAGCAGGTGGGCGTAGCGGGTGACAATGCCGTTGCCGTGGTCGAGCCAAACCTGCCGACCGCGCAGGCGGTCGAGACCCTCCGGATCAGTGTAGCCTTGCTCGAAGGTGCGAGCCAGTATGGCGTCCATTTCTTCAGGCGTGATGTCCTGATAGCCGTGGTCGACGCGGATGACCACCCCCGTCTTGGCAGCGAGCACCGGCGCCCCCCGCTCGATGGGCACACAGTTGTGGCCATTGTAGAAATCGATCCCTTCGTGAGTGCCCAGGCGATACTCGCGAGGGGCATTGGGCATAAGGTCGTCGCTGTCGGGAAGGCAAGCCCCCGCGATAGGAAACTGAAAGCCGTGAATGACGGCCTCCAGAACGGGAGGCGTTGTAGGCTCGGCGGTGGGAGACGGCAAGGGACTGGCCTCGATAGACGGCAAGGGACTGGCCTCGGTAGTCGGCAAGGGACTGGCCTCGGTAGTCGGCAAGGGGCTGGCCTCGGTAGTCGGGCTCGCCTTGGGAACGACGATGCTGATCTCCTTGTCGGCCTCGTCCTCCAACGACGAAGTGCAGATCACCCCCAGGACGACGGCCGCCGCAGCCGCCAGCGCCACCAGGCCGAGGCGAACCAGGTTACCTAGCCAGCGGATAGCCTTCCTCCTCCATAGCCTTCTCGATGGCCCTCAGGTCCACCACAGAGGGATCATACCGAATTCTCACCTGTTTTGCCTGGGGGTTGCCGTCGAGAAACTGCACCCCCTGTAGCCTGGACAGGGCCGTGCGGATGGCCGCGATACAATGATTGCAAGAGATATCGGGAGCCGTCAAAGTTACCTCTTCCACAACCTCACCTCCTCAGAAAAACCAGCTTCTTCTTTGCCAGGCCAAGCGCCTCAGCGTGCGCTCGCTCCTCCAGGGCATCGTCCAGCGGCGACAGCGCGACCTCGCTGTGCCTGCGCTTGAGAGCCTGAGCGATAAGATGATCGGCGAATCGAGGGTTCTTTGGCAAGAGCGAGCCGTGCAGGTAGGTGCCGAAGGCGTTCTCCCCCTGCATCGCTCCCTCACTGCCGTCGCGGCCGTTGTTGCCGAAGCCGCTGATGACCGTCGCCAGGGGCCGAGCGCCGGGCCCCAGGTAGGTGCGGCCGCCATGGTTCTCGAAGCCGACCAGCGTTCCGCCCTGCCAGCGCACGACTACGTTGCCGATGAATCGCTTGACGCCCGGGCCGGGATGCTCCGTCCAGGCGTCGAAGATGCCCACGCCCGCCAGCTCCTCGCCGGCGGCAGGGCGATAGTAGCGGCCCAGGAGCTGATAGCCGCCGCAGACCGCCAGGAGCACGACCCCCTCGGCCACCGCCCGGTGCAGGGCCTCCGCCTTGGTCCCCAGGAGGTCTTCCGCCACCCGCCGCTGCTCGCGGTCCTGAGCGCCGCCGATGAATATCAGGTCGTAGGCATTCGGATCGAGCGTCTCGCCCAGCTCCAGATCGTCCACCGTCAGCGCGATGCCTCGCTGCTGGCAGCGGCGGCGGAGACAGAGGATGTTGCCGCGGTCGCCGTAGAGGTTCATCAGCTTGGGGTAGAGGTGAGCCAGGCGCAGGCTAGCTTCCACCGCCTCAGTCCTCCTTCCAGAAGGGCGGCCGCCTGCCCCAGCGGGCGAGCAGCCTGCGCACCCGGAGCATGGCGGTGTAGGTGGGAATGACGTACAGGCGCTCACCTTCCGGCGTCAGCGCCAGCGCCATCTCCAGGGCGCTCTCCGTGTCCTCCTCGATGACCGGATGGGCGCCGATGTCGGCGTACTTCAGGCGGAGAGCCATGTCGGCGGCTCGGCGGCCGGAAGCCAGGACGAGCGTCGCCTGGCCGGCCAGCATCTCGAAGTCCACGTCCCAGATCCAGGAGATGTCCCGC
>CAZXAF010000106.1:0-5810 GCA_964638905.1 uncultured Dehalococcoidia bacterium | reverse complement strand
GACCCCGACCATGCGGCCATCGCCGTCACCCGCGGCCTCCTCCAGAAGCTTGACAAACTGGAGCTGGAGGGGGTCATTGCCCATGAGCTCTCCCACATCGGCAACTACGATATCCGGATGATGACCATCGTTGTGGTCCTGGTGGGCCTGGCGGCGCTGATGGCCGACTTTGCCCTGCGGCTCACCCTGTTCGGTGCCGGTCGCCGGTCCAGCAATCGGGGGCGCAGTGGCGGCGCCGGCTTCGCCATCATCTACGCCGTCGCCCTGCTGGCCATCATCATCACCCCTATCGTTGCCCAGATCATTCGCTTCGCCATCTCCCGCCAGCGCGAGTTCCTGGCCGACTCCTCCGCGGCGCTGCTCACTCGCTACCCGGAGGGCCTGGCGCGTGCCTTGGAGAAGATATCGGCCGACCCGGACCCGCTGGAGGTAGCCAACAAGGCGACCGCCCACCTTTACATCAACAACCCCCTCCGCGAGCACACCAGCTTCCTGAACAACCTGTTCTCCACCCACCCCCCTATCGAGAAGCGGATCCAGCTGCTGCGGGCGATGACGTAAGTGGGCTGTGCCTCGGCACCCGGCTACCGTCGGAGGCTGGACGGGCATCGGTAGAGGAGCTCCGTCGATGAGCCGAAAAAGCATCAGGGCCTACAACTTGCCCAATCGCGTCGCTGCCTACGATGCCGACATGGAACTGATGCACCCTAACCGCTCCAAGATGGTTCAGATCGCCCTTCAGATCCTGCCGTTCGAGTCCAGCGCTCCCCTGAAAGGCCTGGACCTGGGCGTCGGCACCGGGTATTTCACCGAGAGATTTCTTCAGGCTTTTCCACAGTCAAAGGTCTACGCGGTTGACGGCGCAAAGACCATGATTGACTTGGCGAAAGCGAGGCTGGGTGGTCGGCGGAATAGGGTCAACTTCCTGGTTGGAGATTTCCGCGACCTCGCAGAGCTGCTTACCGGCGTGGACGGCCTCGACCTCGTGTACTCGTCCTACGCCCTTCATCATGTCACCCGCGACGAGAAAGCGTCGGTGGTTAGGCGGGCTGTATCTCTGCTACGTCCAGGAGGCTGGTTTGTAAATGCCGATATTAGCGCCGCCGAGACGCCGGAATTGGCGAAAAGGATCCAGGAGATCCGGGTGGACGGAATCGTCGAGCGAGCGCAAGGCGTCGATCCGCGCTTCAGCGATCGCGAGACCACTCGGCGCTTCCTGGACGAGCTTGAAGCAAATGAAGGTGACCAACCCCTAACCTTGAAGGACGACTTGCGCGTCTTGCAGGATGCGCAGCTTCATCATGTGGCGGTCTTCTGGCTGGAATACAGGGAGGCCGTCATCGGCGGTTCCAAGTAGGAGGCGGGCATCATTAGTACAGGAAGACGGCCACGTACGCGCCCGAGAGACCCGCCACCGCCAACTGGTGAGAGACCGCCGCCAGACGGGCCTGGCCCAGCCCATTCTGGTTGATAAGTCGGCGGCCAACGTACAGCGACCCCACGGTCCCCAGGGCGACCAGCGCATACTGCACGCCCCGCACCAAGCTGGAGGATGCGCTAAACGTCAGGTCATCCCAGTCCTGGCCGCCCAGGATGTTGCCGATGCCGGGCACGACATCTGCGGCGCCGGTGAGCAGCGGCCACATCTGGTGTGCCACCTCACCGGCCAGAGCCAACGGCAACACCGAAAAGGCAAACCAGCGAAACACGGTCGCCGTGTCCACGGAGGCCCGCACGCTGACCGCCAGCGCGGCCGCCCACAGCAGCGCACCAACAGCCAGGATGCTGGCCAGGAGCACCACCGCGAACGCTGCCCATTCGTTGTCCAGCGACGAAAGCAGCCGGTCGTAGAGGCCCGTCTGCTGCAGCTCCATGGCCAGCACCGTCCCCACCAGCACCGGCACAAACACCGCCGTGGCCATGCTGAACCGAGCGCTGCTCCAGAGCTCGCTTAGCGGCACCCGTAGGTTGAGACGAACGGAGCGACTAGTGCAGTTCTTGACACACCTTCCGCAGAGGATGCAGGGCTCATTATCGCGCAGGCTGAAGGCCCCCTGATACATCGGGCAGCCACCGCTCTCCGCCGATCCAGTGAAGCAGGTATGATCGTGGCAGTCGGCGGTGCAGATCTCGTTATTGCTGCGAAGCTCCAGCGGTGACAGGCGAGCGTAGGTGCCGATCATGCGCCCCAGCGGACAGAGGTAACGGCACCAGGCCGAGCGCTCGAAGATGAGGCCACCGATGACTGCCCCGCCAAGAATGGCCAGGATGAGAAAGCCAGTACCCACGCCGGACGAAACCATATCCGTGCTCTGCTCCACCCAGATGATCAAGCCAAAACCAGCCACCGCTAAATATGGCCCGCCGCCCCTCAGCCAGGGGGGCACCTTGCGGCCGAGGGTCCACCAGCCCTGGAGACCCCTCCCGATAGCGCCCATGGGACAGACAGCACACGATAGTCGCCCGAAGAAGAAGAGGCTGAGGGCCAGGGCCGGCCAGCCGATAGCCCAGAAAAGGGGCAAGGCCGGATTGTCCCGCACATCCTCCGGCCCGAAGAAGGCTAACCCCATAGCCAGAGCCAGGATGGCCACCGCCAGCACCTGGAGCGCCGCCGGAAAAGCTGGGGCCTCCCATAAGCGCCGCACCCAGGAAAGCCTAAGGAGATTGACCCGCCCAGTGTCCTCCAGAGGGCCCAGGCCAATGAAGATCTGCTCCGGAGTCAGCTGGCGGCCGTCCGCCAGGCTGATCCCCCGCCGTATGACCTCCTCCAGCTCCTCGAAGTTGCGGCTCCAGTCGTAGCCGAAGATCACATTGAGTGCGTCGGGCGTAATACCCTCTACGTCCTTGCCCACCGTGCGGTTGTGCTTGGCGATGAGATGGTCAACCAGGACCGGAAGGTCACGTTTTCGCTCTCGCAGGGGTGGCACCTCGATGGTGTGAGCGGATAGCAGCTCATAGAGGCGACGGTCGAAACACTCCTCGGCTACCGCCTTCTCCAAGTCCTGGTCAGAGGCTGCGATGATCCGTACATCCAACTCAACGGGCTCAACCGCCCCCAGAGGGAAGACCTTGCCTGTCTCCATGAACTCGCGCAGCCTCTCCTGGACAGCAGGCGCCAAGCGCTCAGGCCTCTCTATCACCAGCGTGCCGCCGCTGGCGAACTCCAGATAGCCGATGCGGCTGGTCTTGGCGAAGGAGAAGCTGCCGCGGCTGTGCCCGAACAGCGCGCTCCCCTGAGAGATTTCGGCGACAAGAGTGTCGGCCTGAGACTCCTTACCATCGCCCCCAACGATGGCAATGGTGGCACAGTCCACGCCCAGCAGAATGGCCTCAGCCCGGCGGCTCAGACTATGAATGACCTGAGCCACCGCCCGCTTCTCGGTGCCCACCTCCCCTGTAATCAAGACGGGCCTGTCGTCGCGCGCTGACTCCTCCGCGGCCGTCCGGATGTTCCGCATCTCGCGGCTGGTGGCGATCAGTTCGGGCCATTCCTGATCCATGGACTGGGCCATGAACGTGCGAAGGGCTTGTTCACGGCTGGCCCCTCGTCGCATCAGCAGATTCGCCGAGCGCAGCCGCTGCCCGAATATGCCGAGCAACTCGCGGGCTAGAGAGGGCTGCGCCTGCAGGAGGCGATCGAAGTCGTTCTTCATCAAACGAAGGAGGCGAGTGTCCTGGCTCGCTCGAACCGAGGCCGACCTGGGCTCGCCGGTGAGCAGTGCCATTTCGCCAAAGCTCTCCCCGGGACCCAGTTCCGCCAGGATCATCTCCGCCCCCTCCTCGTTGGTGGAGAAGACGGATACGCCCCCCTCCGTGACTATGTACAGACAGTCACCAGCATCGCCCTCCTGGAACATGACGGCGCCCGCGGGGAAGTCCAGCAACTCAGCGCAGGTCGCTATCGCCTCCAACTGATCGCCGGGGATGGAGGCGAAAAGAAAGCTCTTTCGGAGAACCTCCCAGGATTGAACCCCACCGGTTGCACCAGCAGTCACACCTGCACTCCTGGTTCAGAACGGGATGTCGTTGACTGTGCTGACCATGGCGTAGAGCTTATATGCCGATAGGGGTTATGGCAAGCGGCTGCTGGTCGTCAGCACCAGTGGGCACTCGGGCCGGCCTCCGCTCCCTCAAGGACGCGGATGCCCCCCAGAGTCAAGCGCCGGGTCCCGCTTCCTCTGTCTCCTTGGGCACGCTGCCGACGTACTGCCGGAAGTTCTTCCCAAACGCCCTCGCCAGCTTCCTCGCCTGGACATTGTAGGCCCGCCGATCCTTCCAGGTGCTGCGCGGGTTGAGAAGCCTCGCCGGCACATCGGGGCACTTGGTCGGGATGAGGAGGCCGAAGACGGGCTCCCGCTCGAACGGTACGCCGTCGAGGGCCCCCGTCAGAGCCGCCCGAATCATGGCCCGCGTGTGGTGGATGTCAATGCGCCGGCCGACGCCGTAAGGACCGCCGCTCCAGCCGGTGTTCACCAGCCACACCTGCGCGCCGTGTTTCTCAATCCTCTGACCCAGCATGTGAGCATAGACGACGGGGTTCAAGGCCATGAACGGTGCCCCAAAGCAAGCGCTGAACGTGGCCTCCGGTTCGATGACCCCCCGCTCCGTGCCCGCCAACTTGGCCGTATAGCCCGACAGGAAGTAGTACATAGCCTGCGCAAGGCTCAGCTTGGCGATGGGAGGCATCACGCCAAAGGCATCGGCAGTAAGCATGATGACGTTCCGAGGGTGGCCCCCCATACCCGACGGGACAACGTTGGGGAGGTAGGAGATCGGATAGGAGGCGCGCGTGTTCTCGGTCAGCGATTCGTCGTCCAGATCGAGGCGCCGTGTTTCGATATCGAAAACGACGTTCTCCAGGATGGTCCCGAACTGACGAGAGGCCTGATAGATCTCCGGTTCCGCCTCCGCGCTTAGACGGATTACCTTTGCGTAGCAGCCGCCTTCGAAGTTGAACACGCCCTCGTCGCTCCAGCCGTGCTCATCGTCGCCGATCAGGGCACGGTCAGAAGTGGACGAGAGGGTTGTCTTGCCGGTGCCAGAGAGCCCGAAGAAGATCGCCACGTCCCCTTGCGACCCCTGGTTCGCCGAGCAGTGCATGGGCAGCACACCCCTGGCCGGCAAATCGTAGTTCAAGACGCTGAAGACCGCCTTCTTGATCTCGCCCGCGTAGCTGGTGCCACCGATGAACACGTAGCCTCCTGCGAAGTCGAGAGCGACGAAGGCTTCAGAGTTGGTTCCATCCAGGCTTGGGTTCGCGTGAAAACGCGGCGAACACACTACCACAATCCGTGGCCCATGCCATCGAGGCCCGGCCGGCGTCGCCTCCAGAAACATATTGCGCGCGAAGAGGCTGTGCCAGGCGTAGTCTGTGACCACTCGGAGGGGAAACCGATACTTGGAGTCAGCACCGACAAAGCAGTCCTGGACGAAGAGCTCCCTTCCCTGCAGGTGGGCGAGAAAGCGCTCTCGCAGCGCCTCGAAGCGCTCGGCATCCATAGGCTGGTTGACTTTGCCCCACCAGACACGACTGGCGCTAGACGGCTCCCGGACGATGAACCTATCATTGGGCGATCGGCCGGTATAATGCCCCGTGCGCACCACCAGCGGGCCCACATCGGCGATAGCGCCCTCCCCCTTGCGCACCGCCTGCTCATAGACGGCGGCCGCGGGCAGGTTCCAGTAGGTAACGAGGATGTTCTTGAGGCCGTGAACCCTCAGACGCGTATCAAATTTCAGCTCTGGCATCGCCACTCCCCCCCGACAGCCTGACAGTGTCTCCCCCGCTGATACTTCTATGATACCCCAGG
>CAZXAF010000105.1:0-5841 GCA_964638905.1 uncultured Dehalococcoidia bacterium | reverse complement strand
CACGGGCTACGAGACCAGCGACGCCGAGGCCGTCCTGGACGGCGAACTCGATGAGTTTCTGCGGGCCTATCAGAAGGCCACGCTGGGTAAGGACGAGGGATGAAGCGACTCCTAGGTCTCCTGGCTACGGCCCTTGTTCTCCTGGGGACGATTGCCCTTCCTGCTGCCTCTGCCCAGGACAGCATAGAGGTCACGGCCGCCGATGTGGTGAACAACTTCCCGGAGGAGGTAGTGTTCCGCCTCTCGGCCCACAGCGAGGCCGTCATCCAGGACGTGACACTCCACTACCAGATCCTGCCGGACGGCGTCGCCGCCTACGGTCGGCCCGATTTCACCGCTGACGAGCGCGTGCAGGTGGACTATCACCTCGAGGGCAATAAACCGCCCCGAAGCTACCTGGCGCCCGGCACTCAGATCGACTACTACTGGGAGGTCGAGGACGGCGACGGCAACAAGCTGACCACCGATCCGTCCACCTTCATCTATGAGGACATCCGCTTCTCCTGGGAGAGCATCAGCGAGGGGGGTGTCAGCGTCCACTGGTACTCCGGAAGCAGCTCCTCCGCCGAATCGGCTCTGGTGCTTGCTAGCGACGCGCTGGACGAGACATCGACGCTGCTGGGCGTGACTGTCGACTATCCGGTGAAGGTCTGGTTCTACGATAGCTACGAGGACATGCTGCCCGCCCTGGTGCGGCGCAGCGAGGCCCACGAACAACAGGTGATCGTGCTCGGCGAGCGGGTTGCTTCGGACACCATTCTCATGCTCACGGACCACGGCGGCGATGTCCTTCGCCACGAACTGGCTCACGTTGTGACCCACGTGGCCGGCGAGGGCCCCTACGGCGGTCTTCCCACCTGGCTGGACGAGGGGACGGCCATGTACGCCCAGTCGGAGCCCGGCGAGGGCTACACGTCGGCCCTGGAGAGCGCTGTGAAGGGCGATAGCCTCCTCTCCGTCCGCTCGATGACCTCTCCCACCGGTGACGCCAGCAAGGTGGGCCTCTTCTACGGCCAGGCGTGGAGCCTGGTGGACTTCCTGGTCGAGACCTACGGTTCGGCGAAGTTCGCTGAGCTATTCGCTGTCTTCAAGGAGGGGAGCACCGTCGACAACGCTCTCCTGGCGGTCTACGGCTTCGATCAGGACGGCCTGGAGGATGACTGGCGGGCCAGCCTCGACCTGCCCCCGCGCGAGCGTCCAACCCCCGCCGAGGGGCAGGAGTCGGAGGCATCGCCCACGCCGGCCGGGCAGACGGGTACGGCGGAGGAGGCCGACGAGGACGAGTTTCCCTGGGGCACGGCCCTAGGCCTGGTGGCCGCCGGAGGGGCTCTGGTGGGCGTGACCCTCCTGGGGGTGGGCGTGCTGTCCACGCGCCTGCGCAGGCGCTAGGGCAGGATGAGCTTGCCGCCAGCGGCCGTGTCGCTGTCCTGAGACGTTGGAGTGACCGGCCCCGTCTCTGGGACCGCTGTGGCTTGTGTGAGGAGCGAAGGGTGTATAGCCCGCTCGATCACATCCACTAGGATGTCATCGGGCACGGTACCGGGGAAGGCCATCTTGTCGTTGAGGACAGTGGTGGGGACCGCGCGCACCCGGTAGCGCTGGCTCAGCTCAGGGAATTCGTTTGCCTCAATGACCTCGGCCGAGATGTGGGGGCTCTCCAGGGCTACCTGATACGCCAGGCGGGCCATCTGAGGGCAGTGAGGGCAGGCGGGGGTCACGAATACCCGGATGCTTACATCGTCCTTTAGCTTGCGCAGCCTCTTGCGTGTCTTGTTGGCCAGGTAATTGGTGCCACGCGAGATGTCTACAATGGTCTCCACTAGGGCGACGAACTCGTGGCCGCCGGGGGAGCCGTAGTACTTCAGCCAGCGGCCGTCGCCGCTGTGGAGAATGATGGCCGGTATCTGCTCTACCCCGTACTGTGCGACCGCCTCTTTGTCCTCCTCGAAGATGTGTTGGTGCAGGCTGATCTTGTCGGTGAGGCCGGCCAGTTCCCTCAGCATCTGGCCGGTTGGCTTGCAATATTGACATGACTGGCGGCGGAGGAAGAAAAGGGAGGTCTCCTTCTGGGTGAAGAAGTCGATCCTGATGCGCCTGACCAGCTCGCGGCTGAACTTCGCTCGCAGAAACTCCTGCTCCTTAAGGGGTATCAACAGGCTCCTCCTTGCTCGCCCCCCGGCGCGTCTTGCGCCAGACCAGGTAAAGACGCTGAAGGGCGGTGAGGTTGGCCAGAACAGCGAGGATCCAGAGAGCGATCCTCACTTGGTCTACTATGGAGCCGACGCCGATGACGAGCACCCTCTCGGCGCGGGTGAAAAGCCCTTCCTTTATCTGCAGCCCCAGGATCTCGCCGCGAGCCCTGATGTAGCTCACCAGCATGGAGCCGGCCAGGGCGGCGAAGGCCAGGAGCGATTCCTCGCGGGCATCGCGGCCGGCGTAGTAGTAGAGGAGGCCGAAGAGAACAGCCGCCTCTGAGACGCGGTCCATCACGGAGTCGAAGACGGCCCCGAAGCGGGTGACCTGGCCGGTGGCTCGGGCCAGGGCGCCATCGAGGACGTCCAGCGCTCCTGCCGCCAGGACGACGATGCCGCCCGCCAGGAACTGGCCGCGGGCCAGCAAGACGGCCGCTCCTGCGCTTCCCAGGACGCCCACCAGGGTGATGGCGTTGGGGCTGATGTGGGCCTTGGCCAGCAGAAAGACGATGGGATCGGTGATGCGGCGAGGGATAGAGTGGGGCAGGAGAGAGAACTTCACTTCCCCTACCTGTCCTCGGGGGCCTGCGCGCTCTCCTTTGCCACCCGCTCGTAGAAGGAGAGGATCTGCTGGGAGACGGGGGACCAATCGAAGGCTTGGGCCTTGATCTGGCCCATGCGGCCCATCTCCTGGCGGCGGTCGGGGTCGCTCAAGAGCTGGAGGAGGGCGTCGGCCAGGGCGATTGTGTCGCGGCGAGGCACCAGCAGCCCTTCGGCCTGGTGGCCGACCACGTAGGAGAACCCCTCGATGTCGGAGGCAATCACGGGCATGCCAGCGGCCATGGCCTCCAGGAGGATGATGCCGAAGCTCTCGTTGCCGGTGTTGGGAGCGCAGAAGACATCGGCCGTCTTGTGGTAGCGGGGCAAGTCCTCTTCGGACACGTAGCCGGCGAACACGACGTCCTTCAGCCTCTCCCTCTGTACGAAGCTTTCGCAAGCCTGCCTCATGCCTCCGTCGGGCCCGACGATGAGCAGGCGCGTATCGGGCATCCTGGCCTTGACCTGAGCGTAGGCCTGTAGCAGGTAGGGGAGCCCTTTGCGCTTCTCCAGGCGCCCCAAGAAGAGGATGTTCAGCTTGCCGTCCTTGTACTCGGCGAAGGGGGGGACGGGGGAAGCGAAGCGGTCGTATTTGACGCCGTTGGGGATGATCTCGTAGTGGTCGGGGAAGTAGCGGCTGATCAAGCGCTGGGCGGCGAGCGACACGGCGATCTTGCCCTGGATCTTGTGCCACCAGATGCTTATCGCCGGGCGGAAGTAGGCATACCAGCGGCGGCCTTCGTCCTTGGCGGCGTGGAAGGTGGCGACGGTCGTCGTCTGGGAGCGGCGGATGAACTGGAAGGGCAGGAGCGGCACGAAGGGCTCGTGCACGTGGACGACGTCGAAGCCCTCGCTGGCCAGCACTCGCTCCACCTTGGGCCCCAGGGTGAGGGAGAGGGTGATGCGAGCCACTGAGCCGCCGGCGGGCAGGCCGATGGGTCGCTCGCCGATGACGATGAGGTTGTGGCGGCCTGTGTTTTGCCTGCGAGAGGCAGGGGCAATGATTCGGACATCGTGGCCCAGACGCACGTAGTGGTCGGCCAGGTGGCAGATGTGGTTGTTCACCCCGCCGGGCACGGCGAAATCATACGGCGACACTAGCCCTATCTTCATGGCAGGAACGGAAAGATACGCTTCACAAAGCTCTTGGCCGTGGGCCCCCAACCGAGTGTGCGGGGGGTAACGGTGAGGCCCCGCCACGCCTGGCGCGCTATCTGGCCTGGGCCGATCTCCCGAAGGCTGGGATGGCGGCCGCTGGCGGCTTTGCTCTGGCTGTCCAGAATGGCGCGGCGCAGGTCCTCGGCGGTGGAGCCGGGGAAGAGGGTGTAGGCGCTGCCCACTGCCGCCAGGAAATGCGCGTCGCTGCCTCCCACCTCCGCCAGGTGGTAGCGCTCCTTGTTGAGCCTGATGGCCTTCTTTGCGGTCATGCGAGCGGCAAACGTCTCGTTGGTCACCTCTATGCCATCGAAGTATACGCCATGGCCGCCCGTTTTCATAACGCGCTCGATGGCTCGCTTACCGAGGCTGCGGGTCAGCCAGGCCAGAGGGTGGGGGATGATACAGAGGCCGCCCTGCTCGTGCACGGCCTCCAGCACCTCCACCGCCGGTCGGAGGGCGGGCGGGGGCTCCTCTACGTACAGAGCGAGGATGTGGCCCTCGATGGCTGTCACCTCCACTCCCATCACCACCTGGAAGCTGTACTGCCCCTTGGCCCAGAGTTCGCGCGCGGCGTGGGCCCCCCTGATGATGTCGTGGTCGGTGACGGCGATGGCATCGAGGTCGGTATTGGCCTCCACGTAGTCCAGGAGCTCCGGGATATCGGCCATGCCGTCGCCTACGGCGGTGTGGATGTGGAGGTCGGCCTTGCCCAGGTCACCACTGCGGCTCACGGCTTCTCGTCCTCCTGGGCATCCCACACCGCCTCCAGGACGGTCCATTGGCCGGGGTCGCGACGGAGGTGTCCCTCGAATCGCTCCAGGAGGCGTCGCACGTTCGTCTCCAGGTCGGCCTGAGGGTCGCCGCTGTTGACCAGCTCCAGAGGCGGCTCTATGAAGGCCTCGCAGGAGTCGCCGTTCTTGCGATGTATGAAGATGGGGACGATGGTGGCGCCGGTGCGGGTGGCCAGCTCCACTACCCCCACCGGCATGCTGGTCGGGGTGCCGCAGAAGGGCACAAAAATGCTCCTTCCCTCGATGTCGCGGTCACACATCAGGCCCACTACGCCTCCCGCCTTGATCGTGCGCAGGAGAGTCTTGATGCTACCGATGCCTACCGGCAGGAAGGTGTGACCCTTGCTGCCCCGCCGGCCGTCGATCAGGCGGGAGAGACGGGGCGGCTGGATGGGCTCAGTGAGCACTGTCATCTTGACTCCTTTGCTCAGGAAGCCCTGGATGCCCAGCTCGACGTTGCCGAAGTGGGCGCTGGTGATGATGACTCCCTTGCCGTCGGCGAGCGCTGGCACCAGATTATCATCGAATCCGTGGTAGACCAGCTTCTGGTCGAAGAACTTGCCCACGTCCACACGGGGCATGCGGACGAGGTCGGCATAGGCCTTGGCCCAGTTGGCAAAGACCTGGCGGGCCGCCTTCCGCACCTCCTTCTTGGGCGTATTCGGCCCCATGACGTGGCGCATGTTGTCCGACACGTTCCGGCGGAGGCGCCAGGCGAAGAGATAGGTCAAGGCTGCTGCCACTGCGGCCAGGAAATACAGGACGCGAGTGGGGAGCCGCCCCAGTAGACGGACGCATGACCAGATCAGAAGATACTTCCACATCAGGACGGGTGAGCGTGGCCAGCACTGCCGGGGGCTACTCTTCGGCCTCCGGCTTCGGTTGGGGCTCCGCTATCCCTTTCTTCGGCTGGTCTTGGATGAACTTCTCCACCATCCGACGGGCTTCGTCATCGGTGAACTGCTTGGGAGGCGACTTCATGAAGTAGGCGGACGGCCCTTCCAGGGCGCCGACGATGCCCCTGTCGAGGGCCAGCTTGCAGCAGCGTATGGCATCGATGACCACCCCCGCCGAGTTGGGGCTGTCCCAGACCTCCAGCTTCA
>CAZXAF010000104.1:0-5887 GCA_964638905.1 uncultured Dehalococcoidia bacterium | reverse complement strand
GAAGAGGATGAAGGTGGGGGAGGGCTTCAATGGGCGAGTGGCCCAGACCGGCGAGGCACTGGTGGTAGAAGATGCTTCCCATGACCCCAGACTCACAAAGCCGCTGATCGCCCAGGAAAAGATTGTAGCGGAGCTTATTGTCCCTTTGGAGTCCAAGGGGAAGGTCTTGGGGACGCTTTGTGTGGCCACGCGTCACGCCAGACAGTTTGCCCCTGAGGAAACAGATCTGTTTTGCGCCAGCGGCAAAGTCATCGCCATCGCTGTGGAGAATGCTCGCCTCTATCAGAAGGAGCGAGAAATCGCAGCATGGCTTCAACAGTCGGAAGAGAGCTACCGAGGCCTGTTCGAGGACGCTACAGAGGCGATCCTCTTTCATGACTTAGAGGGCGTGATCATCGCCGTCAACAGGGCCTGTGTCGAACTTATCGGCTATTCCCGAGAAAACCTTGTCGGCATGAATGTCAAGGACTTCCTTTCGGGAGAGGGTCTCAAGCAGGCCAGAGAGGTGAGACGCAAGCTGCTCCGGGGCGAAGCTTTGGGCGGGCCCTATGAACAGGGGTTGAAAAAGGAGGACGGGTCGGAGGTCCGGCTCAGGCTGAGCGCAACCCTGATTACCAGGGATGGCCACCCCAAGGCTTTTCAAGTTGTCGGTCGAGATATCACCGAAGGAAGACTCACAGAGAAGAACTCTTAACTATTCCTGCTGCCGGCGCTGGGCGACCGGCCAGCGGGAATCCCCACCTTGGAGGAGAGGACGCGAGTTTGGGAGGCGCGTGAGGCACATTAATGCCTAGGCCCTTTTTGCACCCGGCCGATGTCATCGTCTGGTTCCTCCTGAGGACGGCGTGGGCGTAGCCACGACCTCCGGCGTTCGGAGTTCCGTCTGCAGTCGCTTGCTTGCCTGCTGCGCTGCACAGGAGGTCTACCGGGTGAATCGTCAAGCCGCACGTTCGCCGGGGGCGTCTGAGGTTCGCTCATGGCCCCAGTAGCGCCCGATGATCTCGCGCTGCTTGGCTAGCCTGGCTGTCTGTTCCTCTTCGCTCTCCTCGATTCTCTGGGCCTGCCTCTCCACTCTCAGCAGATGAACCCTGGCCACCCAACCCATCTTCATGACCTTGTGAGTCACGAAGATGGTGGTCATTGGAGTGTCCACCTGAGCCACGCAGTCGTACAGACCCTCGACTGGTTGGACGGCTTCGACCTCGGGCAACGCCAGCAGCTCCTCCATCTGGCTCTTGAGGCCGTTCCGCCTGATTTCCTCTTTGGCCTTGACCAGCAGATATGCAGTAGTCATTTCGCACCTCCTGAATCTATGGTAGACGCCAGCGCGGCCCCCTCCATCGGGATAAAAGCCTAGCTTCAGTCAGCAAATACCTTACGAGGAAAGCATGAGGCCAGAATCGGCGTGCATCGGCCAAAACACCGACCGATTGCCACCTTGCGCGAGCAGTGAGTTCCGCTATCGTGAAGGTGATCGCCAGCGCTGGCAACTGGGGCAAAAAGCAGGACCGCCCTCAATAGGGCGGTGGCTAGGTCAGTTTTCCTGGCACTGACCTCCTGCCGAACGCTATCGTGTGGTTCCATGAGGAACGTCAGTGACTGCCATCCAGGCGAATCGCTAGGTTCTGCCTCACCTCTGACCAGAGGAGCCCGGCGTGTCAGGGGTGCAGTCCTTCTCGAAGTGAGCCCTGATGGTCTCCCGCTGCCGCTTCAGTCTGGCCAGCCAGGAGCGCTCCGCGCCGGCAGGCTCAGCATGCCCAGGATGGAGCTTCGGCTCTGGCCCCGGCGGGCGCGGAAGCCCAGCATGGTAGGCCTTGATGATCTCCCGCTGTCGCATCAGCCTCGCCGTCCGAGCCTCCTCCGTCTCCAGAGCTTCTTGAACCGGCTGGTCTACCCTGAGTACGTGCACACGCTCCACCCAGCCCTTCGCCATAATCTTGTGGACCACGAAGATGAGCTTTACCGGCGCCTCCACCCTCGCCACACAGTCATACAGGCCCGATACCGGCTCCACGCACTCCACCTCAGGCAGCGTCCACAGGTCCTCGATCGCCTTGAGATACCCGTTGTTCCGGACAGCCTCCGACGCCCTAATCAGCAAATAAGCGCTAGTTGTCATCTTCCCTGCCTCCTCTCGGCTGGACCTTGTCCAGGCCGATCTCCTTGACTTGACTCTAGCGTACACGCCTACCAACCACCTGCCATCCCAGCCAAGGCCTAATCTCCCCTTGGAGAAAGCACCTGGGTCTGTCCTGAGCAAATACCTATGAAAAGCCACGCTCCCTCCTACGGCCCTTCAGCAGCGGCGTACGCCATTCTGCCTACGCCGTACTGCCGATTGAAGCCACCATCAGCTGGGGTTATGATAGGCACTGACTGAGGTGCCGGAGGAGAGCCCCATGGATGAGAGGCGACATGAACAGGCACTCCCTACAGGGCAGAGAACCGGCCGTTCTGGAGCGTGACCATCTCCAGCAGTTGCTTGATAGCCTCGGGAAGAGAGGCTATCGGGTCAGGGGGCCAAGGGTTCGCGACCGTGCCATCGTGTACGACGATCTGACCTCCCTTGCGGATGCCCCCGTCGGATGGACAGACGAGCAGGACGGCGGCACCTATCGTCTCAAGAGACGCAATGACGAGGCGATCTTTGGCTACGCCGTCGGCCCCGACTCTTGGAAGAAGTTCCTCCACCCGCCGGTCGTGCGCTTATGGCGGGCCAAGGCCGGCGGCAACGGCTTTCAGATGATAGAAGAGGATGAGCGAGTACCCAAGTCTGCCTTTATCGGTGTCCGGCCGTGTGAGATCCACGCCATCGCCATTCAGGACAAAATATTCTTGAGCGGAGAATACAGGGACCCCTTCTATCAAGCACGGCGCCGAGATCTCTTCATAGTGGCGCTCAACTGCGGCCATGCTGGCGGCACCTGTTTTTGCGTCTCCATGAACACCGGGCCGAAGGCGAAGTTCGGGTTTGACCTTGCACTGACGGAAGTGCTGGAGGCAGACCGCCACTACTTCGTGGTGGAGGTCGGCACGGAGCTGGGCGCAGAGGTTCTCCGTGAGGTTCCCCATGAAGCGGCAAGTGAAGAGGAAAAGGCGGCGGCCGAACGTGTTGTGGCGAAAACCGCCAGCGAAATGGGCCGGAGGATGCACACGCGGGACATCGAGAACTTGCTGTACCGCAGCTATGAAAGCCCACACTGGGACGAAGTCGCCAAGCGCTGCCTGACATGCGGCAACTGCACAATGGTCTGTCCGACCTGTTTTTGCACCACTGTGGAAGATATCACCGACCTGACTGGCGAGCACGCCGAACGCTGGCGCAAGTGGGACTCTTGCTTCACCATGGACTTCTCGTACATCCACGGCGGTAGCGTCCGCGCCTCACCGATGGCCCGCTATCGGCAGTGGATGACGCATAAGCTGGCGGGTTGGATTGACCAGTTTGACACATCGGGCTGTGTGGGTTGCGGGCGCTGTATCACCTGGTGCCCGGTTGCCATTGATATCACCGAGGAAGTCAGGGCAATCCAGCAGAGTGAACAAAGGAGCTAGGAGAAAGGAGGGGATGGGTGACCATGGAGAACCTTGAACGTGTCCTGACGGAACACCCCTTCTTCAAGGGGCTGAACAAGCGTTGCCTTCAACTGCTTGTCGAGTGTGCATCCAATGTGCGTTTTGATGCCGGACAGGTTATCTTCCGAGAGGGTGAAGAGGCCGGTGTGTTCTATCTTATCCGCCACGGCAGGGTGTCAGTAGAGACGTTCGCCCCTAACCGCGGCCCTGTCATCATTCAAACCCTTGGAGAAGGTGATCTTCTGGGCTGGTCGTGGCTCATTGAGCCGTTCCGCTGGCGTTTCGAGGCTCGGGCGGTTGAATTGACACGGGCTATTGCCCTCGATGGGACATGCCTTCGCGGCAAATGCGAAGGAGATCACGAACTCGGCTACGAACTCATGAAGCGTATTGCCCACGTCATCGAGAACCGGCTTCAGGCAACGCGCTTGCAGCTTCTGAATGTCTACGATGGCATTCGCTCTTGAAAGGCAGGCGATGGTGGCGGGTCTCTCCGATCCGATGGTGCCAAGCCCCTTTTGCCTTCAAAGGGTGCGGAAGGAAACATACGATACGCTCACCCTTGAGCTTGAGCCGGCAAACGGCGCTGGCACATTCCCATTTGCCGCCGGGCAGTTCAACATGCTCTATGCGTTCGGAGTAGGCGAGGTCCCGATCTCCATCAGTGGCGACCCTGGCGAACCTCAGACGCTCGTGCACACGGTGCGGGCGGTCGGAGCGGTGACGCAGGCGATATGCAAGCTGAAGCGGGGGGAGGTGCTGGGGGTGCGCGGTCCGTTTGGCAGTCACTGGCCCGTGGAGGAGGCCGCCGGAAGCGACGTGGTGATTGTGGCCGGCGGAATCGGGCTGGCGCCGCTGCGCCCAGCGCTGTACTATCTCCTGTCAAACCGGGAGAAATACGGCAGAATCGCCCTCGTCTACGGTGCTCGAACGCTTCAAGACATGCTCTACATACCTGAGCTTGAGCATTGGCGCGGCCATTTCGACCTTGGTGTGGAAGTCACTGTGGATACTGCGCCAGCCAGTTACCGCGGCAATGTGGGGGTTGTGACAACGCTCATACCCGGCGCTCGCTTTGACCCCTTCAATGCAGTGGCCCTGGTCTGTGGCCCCGAGGTGATGATGCGCTTCACCGTGCGCGAACTGGAGAGCCGGGGTGTAGAACCGGAAAACATCTTCATCTCCATGGAGCGCAACATGAGATGCGGCATCGGTTTCTGCGGGCACTGTCAGTTTGGTTCCACCTTCATCTGTAAAGACGGTCCCGTGTTCCGCTACGACGAGATTCAGCCATTTTTCGCAAAGCGGGAGATTTGACATTGCCTCCAAAGCGCAAACCGAAACTTGCTGTCTGGAAATTCGCCTCCTGCAGCGGCTGTCAGTTGGCCCTTCTCAACTGCGAGGACGAACTGCTCGCCGTGGCTGGTCACGTCGAGATCGCATACTTTCGTGAGGCGTCGAGGGCCGTGGTGAAGGGCCCCTACGACCTTTCGCTGGTTGAGGGTTCCATTACGACGCCCCATGATGTTGAGCTGATTCAACAGGTGCGCCGGGTCTCCAAGCATCTGGTTACCATCGGCGCCTGTGCCACCGCTGGCGGCATTCAAGCGCTGCGCAACTTCAAGGACGTGCAAGAGTTTGTCTCCATCGTATACGCCGCGCCAGAATACATTAAGACGTTGGCCACATCAACGGCCATTGCCGACCATGTTCAAGTTGATTTTGAGCTACGCGGCTGCCCCATCAACAAAGAGCAGCTCCTTGAGGTGATCAGCGCCTTTCTGCATGGACGCAAGCCGAATGTGCCGCCGTATAGCGTCTGCATGGAGTGCAAAAGACGCGGAATTGTCTGCGTGATGGTTGCCCACGGCACTCCTTGCCTCGGACCCGTAACCCAAGCCGGCTGTGGCGCCATCTGCCCGGCGTATCATCGCGGCTGCTACGGGTGCTTCGGGCCGAAGGAGACGCCCAATACGGATTCGTTGAGCAAGTGGTGGAGCTACCTAGGGGTGAAGGAGCAGGACTTGGTGCGAGCGTTCCGTACGTTCAATGCGTGGGCTGAGGCGTTTCGCGAGGAGAGTATAGCCCATGAAAAGTAGGACAATAAAGGTGGACTACCTCGCCCGCGTCGAAGGCGAGGGCGCCCTGTATGTGAAGATCAGGAACAACACGGTGACGGACGTCAAGTTCAAGATTTGGGAGCCGCCACGTCTCTTTGAGGCTTTCTTGCGTGGCCGCAACTACAGCGAAGCCCCTGACATCACAGCCCGCATCTGCGGCATATGCCCTATCGCCTACCAGATGAGCTCGG
>CAZXAF010000103.1:0-5892 GCA_964638905.1 uncultured Dehalococcoidia bacterium | reverse complement strand
GAGGCGGAAGAGAAGGTGGCCAGCGCCCTCGACTAGCCGAGAGCGCTACCTCCCCCTCTTGAGCGAAGGTGGACAAGACGTGGAGTTTGTAGACTATCTCAGCATCGTCCAGATCATCGTCTCTGTGACCCTGATCCTCATCGTCCTCGCCCAGGCGCGGGGAGAAGGAGGATTCGGGACAGGGGCGAGCTCCATCGTCCGTACCCGCCGCGGTGTGGAGAAAACCCTTTTCCAGTTGACCATATTCCTGGTGGCCATCTTCCTCCTCATTTCGGCCCTGAGTGTGCGTGCCGGCCTGTAGGCCGCCGCGCTCTTCCCAGGTCATGGGCGTCCCATCAGCCACAGGAGCCCTTGTCTTCCCTGCCTGAAGGGCGCCCCAGGAGGCACGTCAGTGAGCAGGCGCTCCCGCTGGCCGCTTCTGGCCATCCTGGTGCTGACCATCGTCGCCGTTTCGGGCGTGTGGTACGCTATCAAAGATGGGTCAGGGCCGCAGGTGGCCGCCCACGGCGGCCGCTACCTGGAGGCGATAGTGGGGAGCCCCCTGCGCGTCAACCCGCTGTATGCGGCGTTCAACGACGCGGATAAGGACCTGGCCGCCCTTGTCTTCTCCGGCCTCACCAGATTGGGCCCCGACGGGACGGTCTTGCCCGACCTGGCCGAGAGCTGGGAGGTCAGCCCGGACGCTCGCGTCTACACCTTTCACCTGCGTCGGGGCGTCATCTGGCACGATGGCACACCGTTCACCGCCGACGATGTCATCTTCACCTGGAGCGCCCTCAGCGACTCCGACTTCAAGGGCGAACCATCGCTGGGGCAGTTGTGGCGGCAGGTGGAGTGCAGCAAGCGAGACGATTTCACCGTCGTCTGCGAGCTGCCTCAGCCATTCGCTCCCTTCCCTGCCCAGGCGACCATCGGCATACTGCCTCGGCACTGCCTGGAGGGCTTGAGCGCCGAGGGGCTGTTCATCGCACCCTTCAATGAGCAACCCATAGGCACTGGGCCCTTCATCCTCAGGACCCTCGACAGCCAGAAGGCCATCCTGGAGAGCAACCCCTCCTATCACCGAGGGGAGCCCCTGGTCGCCGAGATGGAGCTCCGTTTCTTCCCCGACTACCATTCAGCCGCTGCCGCTCTTCAAGATGGACAGGTGCACGGCCTTTTCCTGGGCCCAGAAGCC
Organism: uncultured Dehalococcoidia bacterium; assembly: GCA_964638905.1. GTDB lineage: Bacteria > Chloroflexota > Dehalococcoidia > SM23-28-2 > SM23-28-2 > SM23-28-2. The sequence goes on along the minus strand of CAZXAF010000103.1, from coordinate 4,715 downwards.
GGCTCTGACATCCTGGAGCAACTGCAACAAGACACGGCGCTGCAGAGCCTGGCCAGCCACCGCAACAGCTATACGCTTCTCTATCTCAACACTGCCATGCCTCCGCTCGACGATAAAGCGGTGCGCCAGGCCTTCCTCTACGCCCTGGACAGAGCGGCCATCATCGCCGAAGAGCTGGACGGAAGGGCTCAGCTGGCCGATAGCCCCATCGTCCGCGGCACCTGGGCCTACAGCGACGACATCGGGAGCTATCCATACGACCCCCAGAAGGCGCTATCGCTGCTGGAAGAGAGCGGCTGGCAGATCAACTCCCGAGGGGTGCTGGAGAAGGAAGGCCGGGAGCTGCGCTTGACCATCCTGACCGACAACGACGCCGAGCGAGTGGCCATCGGCCTGCAGATAGTGGGCCAGCTCAGGGCGATTGGAGTGGATGGCAGCCTGGAACCGCGGCCGGCGAGCGAACTGGTCAGCAACTTCCTCCTTCCCCGCCGCTTTGAAGCGGCCGTCTACGGCTGGGATCAGGGATACGACCCCGATCCCTATCCCGCATGGCACAGCTCGCAGGTGGGAGAGAGGGGACTCAACCTGGCCGGCTACGCCGACCAGCGCCTGGATGAAGCCCTCAGCGAGGCCCGCCAGACCAGCGACCTGGAGAAACGCAAGGCCCTCTACAAGGAGTTCCAGGAGATCTTCGCCGAGGAGGTGCCCAGCATCCTCCTGTTCTGTCCCGTCTACAACTATTTCCTGGACAAGGACGTGAAGGGGGTTAGCCTGGGCATCATCTTCGAGCCCGCCTCTCGCTTTGCCAACGCCCACGAGTGGTACGTCAAGGCGAAGCGCATCAGCCCCTAGGCCGTACTATCTCGGAGATGTGGCAACACATCCCTTCGCTACGCTCGGATTCTCCGCCTCGCTCAGAATGACGGGGGCCCTCTTTGTCACCTTTCGCATAGCGAAGGGTCTTACTTCAACCGGCCCGCTGTCGATATAACTCGGGGATATTAGGGGCTAGGGCTGGAGAGCGACACCGGGATCTGAACCACGTGGATGGGACTGCCGTCGGCGAGGCTCAGCTCGAACACCCGCACGCAGCCCGGCTGGTCGACAATGGCCCTGAACTCGATGTCCGCCGCGAAGGGAGCGGAGAACTCGTTCACCTCCAGCGAAGGCGGGGGAATACGCCCCTCAGCGGGAAGAGGAGGAACCGCTACCTCGGCAACCGGCTCGCCGGTGGCGTCGTAGATAGCCACCTGCACCCCCGAATCCTCGAAGCCAATGCCAGCGCCCCAGCCGCGCACGTGAGCAGGGCTGGTGAGGGCGTCGTCCTCCTGGGGCTCTTCCACCACCATGATGTCCGGACCGGCGGGGTCAGGGTTCTCGGGGCACACGTTGACCACGGGGGTAGGCGTAGGGCTGGGCGTTGGAGCCACTGACGGGGTCAAGACGGGCGGGGGTGTAGGCGCGGGCGTTACAGTACTGATGCGCAGGCCGATGTCCGACGGAGCCTGCTCCTTCTCCTCTTCGCAGGCAAGGAAGAGCAGAGGCAAGATCAGCGCCAGCGCCAGCGCCGCCAGACATCGACAGAAGACAGCAGACCTCAGTATCAGTGATCAGCTCCCAAAATTTCCCATAGTATAACACCCAACGGCGATTGAGGTTGCCCTGGGAGCCATGCTAGAATCTGCCCGCCTGACGGACGGGAGCGGGAATCATGCGATTGGTGTTCATGGGCACTCCTGAATTCGCCCTCCCCAGCCTGCGTGCGCTGGTGGAAGGAGGGTACAACATTGTGGGCGTGTATACCCGCCCCGATCGGCCGACGGGACGAGGGCGCGTACTCACGCCGTCCGCTGTGAAGACCGCCGCTCTCCAATACGGTCTGCCCCTGTTCCAGCCGCCCGGCCTGCGTCGACCGGAGGCAGCGGAGGAACTGGCCGCCCTCAAGCCCGATGTCATTGTAGTCTGCGCCTTCGGAGTGATCCTCCGCCAGCCGGTGCTGGACATTCCTCCTAAGGGCGTGCTGAACGTACACCCTTCCCTTCTGCCTCGCCAACGTGGCGCCTCGCCCATCGCGGCAGCGATCCTGGCCGGCGACGAGCAGACAGGGGTGACGATCATGCTCATGGATCCCGGAATGGACACCGGCCCCATCCTCAGTCAGCGGACTGTGCCCATCACGCCCTGGGACACGAGCGGCAGCCTCGGCGAGAGGCTAGCGGTGGTAGGAGCCGAGCTGCTGCTGGAGGTGCTGCCCCGCTGGCTCGCCGATGAGATAGAGCCCCAACCGCAGGACGATTCGCTGGCCACTCACGCCTCCCTCCTGAGCAAGGAGGACGGAGCCATCGACTGGACCCTGCCGGCGACCGATATCTGGCGACGGGTGCGGGCCTTCAATCCCTGGCCGGGGGCGTCCACAACCCTGGAGGGACAGACCCTGCTCATCTGGGAAGCGTGGCCTCTGTCGGTTAGCGGCGGCGAAGAGCCGGGGACAGTCTTGCCTCTCACCGCCGAGCAAAGGCAGATGCTGCCGTCAGAAGCGGGCGAAGAAGAAGCCCTCGCCGTTCAGACCGGCGAGGGCCTGCTGACCATCCTGCGACTGCAACGGGCAGGACGCCGCTCCCTTACGGCGGCCGAATTCATACGAGGACAGCGAAACCTCTTTGGCCGCCGCCTGGGCTCATAGGGCGCAGTCTGCCTATCCCTCCTCCTTCTCCTCTTCCGCTGCCTCTTCGACCTTCTCTTCCTCTGCTCCCTCTTCCGGCACCTCGGCCGCTTCCTCGACCTCTTCCTCCTCGACCAGACGCGGTGCCGCCACCTTCGCCACCACCAGCTCGGGGTCGACCATAAGGGTGACGTCCGGACTCACGTTCAGGTCCTTCACGTGGATGGCGTCGTCGATCTCCTCCAGGCCCGACACGTCCACTTCGATCTGGGGAGGCAGGTCAGTGGGCAGGCCCTCCATAGCGATGGTGTTCACGCTCTGGAGGAGAACGCCGTGGTAGACGCTAACCGCCGGGGCCTCGCCGACGATGACCAGCGGTACCTCCATCCTGATCTTCTCCTTCAGCGATACCTGGTAGAAATCGACGTGCAGGAACTCGTCGGTGATAGAATCGCGCTGAACGCCGCGGAAGAAGACCGGCCTTCGCTTCTTCTCGCCCTCCACGTGGAGCTCGAGCATGGTGTTGCGCCCGGCCACGCGAATGGTTCGGGCCAGTTCGAGCGTGGGCACCTGCACCGCCAAGGAGGGGATGCCGTGGCCGTAGACATTAGCCGGCGTTATGCCCTGCCGACGCAGCGTCTTGACCTTCTTGCCAAGGACGCTTCGGAGCGCTACCGCCAGCTCGAGCCGTGTCGCTGCTTGTGTCATCAGTGTCACCTCGCTTGTGGCAGCTTCCACCCTATCAGATACGCGGCCCTTAATCAAGGATAGCGCCCATGAAGTCGCTCGGCCTATCTCTGCCCAGATAGTGCTGATCCAGCTTGACAGCAGTCACCTCATAAGCGGAAGATCGGACTTGATCGTCACATTGAACCAGAGCGGCAGCGAGAGCTAAAGGGAGGCACTGACCCATGCAGAGTTGCGTTAAGACAGCCCTGGGCAAGGTCGAGATGGCGGACATCCCCATACCTACACCCGGCCCGGGAGAGATAGTGCTCAAAACTACCCTCACCACCGTCTGCGGCAGCGACATGCATTTCCTGGACGAGATCCCCAACGAGATCCTGGCGTTCATCTATCCGTCGTTGGCTACCCGGCTGCCCAAGCTGCCCGGACTGCCAATGGGTCACGAGGGCGTGGGCACAGTGCACGCAGTGGGAGAAGGCGTGACCCGCTTCCAGCCAGGCGAGCGGGTGATCTCCTCATTCGACATCGGCTGCGGCAAATGCCTCCAGTGCCACACGGGCGATCACACCATCTGCACCGGCGGTGGCGAGTGCCTCTTCGGCACTCAGAGCGAATACTATTTGGTGCCCTTCGCCGATATCAACGCCACCCAGGTGCCCGACGAGGTCAGTGACGAGCAGGCTCTCCTCGCCACCGACATCATGTCCACCGGTTTCGCCGCTATCGAGCGGGCCGAGACGCAGATTGGCGACTCGGTGGCCATCTTCGCCCAGGGGCCGGTCGGCCTTTGCGCCACCGCCGGGGCCAGGGCCAGAGGCGCCGGTTTGATCATCACCGTAGAGTCGGTACCGGAGAGGATAGAGGCATCCAAGAAGTTCGGCGCTAACGTGGTCATCGACCCCAAGGAGAAAGACCCTGCGCGGGAGATCATGAAACTGACCAAGGGCCAGGGTGTTGACGTGGCCGTGGAAGCCGTCGGCCTACAGGTGACCTTCGAGCAGGCCAGCCGAGCGGTGCGTCGTGGCGGCACTATCTCCAGCATTGGCGTCTACGGCATTCTGCCCCAGCTTTCCATGCCAACGAACGCTCCCTCCTTCTACCACCGCAAGGTCGTGATGACTCTCGGCCCCGCGGGCTTCAACCGCCTGAACCATATGCTGGACATCATAAGATACGGCAAGGTCGACCTGTCGCCCCTGTTCACCCACCGCATGAAGATTTCTCAGCTGCCCGAGGCCTACAACTTCTTCCGGGAGAAGCGCGACGGCGTCCTCAAGATAGCCATCACGCCCTAGGCTTCGGCATCGGTGACAACCGAGGGGGCCTCGGCCGCCAGGCCCAGGCCCGTCGCGCCGGGCCAGGCCGG
>CAZXAF010000102.1:0-5973 GCA_964638905.1 uncultured Dehalococcoidia bacterium | reverse complement strand
CGGCGGGCTCGGGGTCGGCCACCTCCTCCACCACCAGCCCCTGTTGGCCGCGATAGACCAGCGCCTTCAACGGTCTGCCCCTCCTGAACTCGCCCTCCGATTGGTAGTCAGTGTATAATGCCTGCCGCATCCTGAACAAGCCAGCGGTGGGCAGAGAGGGCCTCTAGGGGGAGGAGAGAGATGGCGACGATTCACGGCGGCGAGATGGTGATCCGCATCCTCGAGCAGGAGGGCATCCGCGAGATGTTCACCCTCCCCGGCGAGCACGTCGACCCGATCCTGACCGCCGCCGACGAGCATGGGTTCCGCATCATCGACACCCGTCACGAGCAGGCGGCGGGGCACATGGCCGACGGCTGGGCGCGGGTGACCGGCCGCCCTGGGGTGGCAGCGGTCACCGCCGGGCCGGGGGTCACCGACGTGGTCACCGCTGTGGCCAACGCCTATGTGGACGCCATCCCCATGCTGGTCATCGGCGGGCGCAGCGCTTTCGCCGAGGACGAGACCATGACCCAGCAGTCGCTTCCTCAGGTGGAGATGATGAGGCCGATCACCAAGTGGGCCTACACCATCACTCGTCCCCAGCGCATCGCCGAGTTCACCGCCATGGCCCTGCGCCAGGCCACGACCGGCCGGCCGGGCCCCGTCTATCTGGACATCCCCCTGGATGTGATCACTGCCCGCGTGGAGGAGCAGAAGGTGTTCTTCCCTCGGGAGTACCGACCGAAGGCGCCGCCGGCCGGCCAGCCTGAGGCCATCGCCAAGGCGGTGGGGCTCCTGGCAGGCGCCGAGCGGCCGGTGATCATGGCCGGAGGAGGCGTCTGGTTCGCTCAGGCGGCGGACGAGCTGCGGGAACTCGCCGAGCTGGCCCAGATACCGGTGCTTACCAACAACAAGTCCAGGGGTTGTGTGCCGGAGGACACGCCTCTGGGGTTCGGGGACTTCGTGACCTTGTCGGCCGCCCGACCGGACGTGGTGCTGGTCTTGGGTAATCGCCTGGGGCTGTTCAGCGGCGGCCGCTACTTCTCCCTCATTCCAGCCGATGCCCAGGTGATCCAGGTGGACATCGAGGGCGAGGAGATCGGCCGCAACCGGGACGTGCAGTTGGGCATCGTAGGCGACTGCCGCCAGGTGCTTCGCCAACTGCTGGACGAAGCCCGCCGCCGCCGCTGGCCGCAGCGAGACGCCTGGCTGGAGACGCTGGACCGCTCTCGCCGCGCTCGCCGGGAAGCATTCGCCCAGGCCATGGCATCCGACGAGCCGCCGATCCATCCCTTCCGGCTGGCCAGCGATGTCGCCGGCTTCCTGGACGACGATGCGATCATCGTCGCCGACGGCGGCGAGGCCTGGGACTGGATGAACAGCGCCGCCGTGGTGAAGAGGCCGGGGCACTGGCTATCGCATGGCTATCTGGGCTGCCTGGGGGTCGGGCTCAGCTTCGGCATGGCGGCCAAGCTGGCCTTCCCCGAGAAGAGGGTGCTGGTGTCCACCGGCGACGGGTCGCTGGGGCTCAACCTGGCGGAGTTCCATACCGCCGCCAAGCACAACCTGCCGATCGTGGTGGTGGTGTTCAACGACAAGGCCTGGGGCATGTGCAAGCACGGCCAGGAGATGGCCCTCGGCAAGGGAAAGACGGTGGCCACTGAGCTGGGCCTGGTGCACTACGAGAAGGCGGCCGAGGGGCTGGGAGCCTGCGGCGAGCTGGTGGAGAAGCCCGCCGATATCGTGCCGGCCCTGGAGCGGGCCTTCCGCAGCGGGAAGCCGACCTGCCTGAACGTGCTTATCGACCCCGATGTCGTCTCGCCGGCCACCATCGGCGGGGCGGCGATGACCAGCGCCATGCTGTCGACGGCCACGTGAGGCCGCGCCGAGGCGGCCTGCAGCGGCGAGCTGTGGTGCGCGTCGGCACTAGATCGAGAGCGAGCCATATGTTTGGCAGAAGGTTGGCCAAGCGGGCGGAGCCGCAGGTCAAGGTTCGCCCGGCGGTTGCCGAGGACAGGGAGGCCTTCTTCTTTCTGACCGAGGCCCTGTATCGGGAGCTGGGTGAGGAGAGGCCGCCCGCCGCCCGGCTGGCGAAACTGTTCGACGGCTCTCTGATGCCAGCCTCGCCCTTCAGGCTGTTCGTCGCCGTGGTTGAGGACGAGCTGTGCGGCATGCTATCGCTCGCCATTGTGCCCACCACCCAGGAGGCAGGGTGCTTCGGCTATCTCGATGACGTCTTCGTCCTGGAGCAGCACCGTCACCAGGGCATAGGGGCCAAGTTGATGCGGGAGGCGGTGGACTACGCTCGCGGGAGCGGCTGCGTTCGGGTGGAGCTTGGCACGCGGCGGGACAACACCCGTGCCCGCCGTCTGTACGAGCGGTTGGGGTTCGAGGAAGTGGATGGCGTCAGGTACTGGCTAATGCTCCGCTAGAAGGGCGGAGCGATCTCTTGTCCTTTCTTTTTCATGGATCTGCACCAACTAGCCGAAGAACTCGACGAGAAGGAAGTCCTCGGCGCCGATGTCCCCATATCGGCGGTCTGCCACGATTCTCGCCGGGCCACGCCGGGGGCCCTGTTCGTGGCTGTGCCCGGCTTTCGGGCCGATGGGCATGACTACATTGGGGAGGCGGTAGCCGCTGGCGCCGCGGCGGTAGTGGTCCAGGCCGACCGGCGGGCGAAGTGGCAGGCCGTTGTTGACGGAGGCCGCTTGCCCGCCATCGTGGTGCCCGACAGCCGCCGCGCTCTGGCTGCCCTGGCGGCCGCCTTCCACGGCCATCCGGCAAGACGGCTGCGGGTCGTTGGGGTCACGGGCACCGACGGCAAGACCACCACCATTCATCTCATCAACGCTTTGCTGGAGGCAGCGGGCTATCGCACCGGCCTGTTGAGCACCGTCCACTGCAAGGTGGGCGATCGCCTTTTGCCCAACGAATATCGCTTCACCACGCCCGAGGCGCCCCAGGTGCAGGCTCTGCTGGCGGAGATGGTGACCGCCGGGGTCGACTACGCCATCCTGGAATCGACCTCCCACGGCCTGGCCCTGCACCGCCTGGACGGCTGCGAGTACGATGTGGCGGTGGTGACCAACGTCACGGCCGACCACCTGGACTTTCACCGCTCGCGAGAGGAGTACCTGGCGGCGAAGGGGCGCCTGTTCGCCATGCTCGACCGGTCGGCTGATAAAGGCATAGAGAAGGTGGCGGTGGTCAACGCCGACGAGCCGGCCGCCGCCTACTTCCGCGGTCTCACGCGGGCCCGAGTCGTGACCTATGCCGTGCAGAAGGCGGCCGACATCCAGGCCATCGATGTCTCTCCCATCGAGTGGGGCTCTCGCTTTCGTCTCCGGGCGGAGGGGAACGAGCTGGAGGTGGCCTTTGGCCTTCCCGGTCTGTTCAACGTCTACAACAGCCTGGCGGCGGCGGCGGTAGCGCTCTCTCAGGGCATGTCGCTTCCTGCCGTCAGGGATGCTCTGGCCTCTTTCCCTGGCCTCCCCGGCCGGCTGGAGCGCATCGATGAGGGGCAGCCCTTCACGGTGGTGGTGGACTTCGCTCATGCGCCCGAGGCCCTGCGGCGCGCTCTGGCGTTCCTCCGCGAGCGGTGCAGGGGCCGGCTTATCGTCGTCTTCGGCTGCATCGGCGGGAGGGAGAAGCCCCGCCGTGCGGGAATGGGGCTGGCAGCCGCTCAACTGGCCGACTTCGCCGTCCTCACCAACGACAACCCCTTCCGGGAGGACCCCGAGGCTATCCTGGCGGAGATCGTCCAGGGTCTGGAGGAGGCCGGCCGACACGAGGGGCACCACTTCGTCCGCATCCCCGACCGGCGGGAGGCCATCGCTCACGCCTTAGCCATGGCCGTCGAGGGGGACATCGTGCTGCTGGCTGGCAAGGGGCACGAGCAGTCGATCATCATCGGCGACACGATCATCCCCTGGGACGACCGTCGCGTGGCGCGGGAGCTACTGCGGGAGATGTGCAGCTAGAGACCAAAAGGATTGGCATAAGGCCGGCCGGGAGGTACGATAGTACGATCGTCAGTGTCTTGTACTAGGAGCAGAGAATGAGAGGGGACGGTTTGAGGGCTCGGCTCTCGCGAGGCCTCGTTGCCAAACGAGGCTTCTTTCTTGAGCTGTTCGGTGTTAGCATCGGCATCTTTCTCTTCTACATGGCGCGCGGCCTGATACCCACTGACCCCGCCGCCGCGTCCCAGCGCAGCAAGGACCTGTTCGAGATCGAGCAGCGGTTGCACATCGCCAAGGAAACGGTGTTGCAGACCTGGACTCTGAACTATGATGCGCTGGTGCACTATTTCAACGTAATCTACATCTATGGGCACTTCCCGATCATCGTCATTCTGCTGGCCATACTCTATTTTCGGAACCCCCAGGGGTACGGCCTTTTGCGAAACGGTTTGCTGCTTTCGGCCTTGGTGGGCCTGGTCATATGGTGTCTGGTTCCGGTGGCGCCGCCCCGTCTGCTGTCGCCCGGCCTATTCACCGACACCCTGGTGATGATGCCGGTGAAGGGGGGCGATATCCAGCCAGACTTCTTCGCCAATCGCTATGCGGCGGTGCCCAGTTTTCACGCTGGCTGGGCTCTGCTGATGGAAGTGGCCATATGGCGGGCGACAAAACGGGCGGATATCAGGGCGGTCACGCTGCTGCTCACCGTCTCGATGTTCGTCGGCGTGGTGGCCACCGGCAACCACTACTTTCTGGACGTGCTCATAGGCTCCGTCATCGTTGTCGGAGCGCTGCTGTTGGCCCTGTGGTGGGAGAAGCGTAGCTCGCCGACCAGGGTGCCGGTGCAGAGGGTGGAGGTCATCCCGGTACCCGAACTGGCCGACCTCTTGGATCGGCGCTGATCTTGACGTCCTTCGGGCAAAGCTGTTAGCATCGAAGGTAGGAAAGGAGGTGATGTGGATGGACGATAATAGTAGCGAAGGCCTCAGGCCTGTCCACCCGCACCGCCATTCCTTGGAGGTGATGGCGGGCTAGGCCTTGGGGCCTAGCGCGAAAGCCAGCCCGCTACGGCGGGCTGGCTTTTTGTTTGGAGAGAGTATATGCTTTCGGAGTTATGGCTGTCAGGTTTTCCAGCGACGCTGTGAGGGAAGGCCTCACGACAGACTTCATCGGGCGCGATCTGGAATATCGGGCGGCGGTCGGTTCTACCCAGGACATGGCTCGCGAGCTGGCTCGTGAGGGGGCAGACGAGGGAACAGTGGTGCTCGCTGGTTCTCAGACAGCCGGTCGGGGCCGTCTGGGCCGCTCCTGGATCTCGCCGAAGGGTGGCCTATACCTGACCATCCTCCTCCGCCCGGCGGCCGAGCATCTGAAAGCGCTGGTGATCATCGCTGCCCTGGCAGTGGCCCGCGCCATCGAGGGGGTCGCAGGGTTGCAGACCAGCCTGAAGTGGCCCAACGATGTGCTGGTGGCCGGACGAAAGATCGCCGGCATCCTCAGCGAGTCGGAGCTGGTGGGCGAGGAGGTAGGCTATGCCCTGGTGGGCATCGGCGTGAACGTCAACGTCGACATGGCTATCTATCCCGTGACCGCTCCCTTGGCCACCAGCATCATGACCGAGCTGGGGCGAGAGGTATCGCGAGAGGCCCTGGCGGCGGCGATCCTCAACGAGTTCGAGGCGCTCTATCTGGCCGCTGAGCAGGGCCAGCCGATCGATCAGGAGTGGCGCGCTCGCCTCGGTACGCTGGGCAAAGAGGTGCGGGTGAGCTTCGGCGAGCAGGTGGAAGAGGGGCTGGCCGAGGATGTGGATAGCGATGGCAGCCTTATCCTCCGCCGGCCCGACGGCACCCGCGTGACCATCACCGCCGGCGACGTGACCCTTCGGAGCTAGGCAGGGATCTGCCGCGCGGTTTGTCTTCCCTAGGGCCTTTCCTCCAGGGGCGCAGGGCTGCCCGGCTGGGGGACGGCCAGCTTGGTCAGGAAGTACTGGATCAAATCGATGGGGAAGGGGAAGATCACCGTGCTGTTGCGC
>CAZXAF010000101.1:0-6003 GCA_964638905.1 uncultured Dehalococcoidia bacterium | reverse complement strand
TACTGGGGGTCCTGAGCCAGGTCGTAGGTCTGATTGATGACATTGATGGCGGGGGTCAGCCGAGGGTCATCCCTGCCCACCAGCTCCCCGTCCATGTAGACATTGTTCTTCATCTTGAAAAGCTTCTCTCGATACTGCTCAGACGTTCTCATAGCTCCTACCCTTCGTCTACTGTGCTATCGTTTTGCCACCGGAAAGAGCAAAAAAGTCGCTATGTACCATTATAGTCCATGCCAGGCGCAAACCTCATCATCCGCAGCTACCAGACCGGTGACCCCCTTGCTATCCTGAGCCGCCAGAAAAACGACGGCCTTCACCATCAGTTCGGAGGTGTCCCACTGCGAGTGGTCAGCATTGGGGTTCAGGAACCTCATCCCCTCGCTATCCACCATTCCCCTGGGCTTAAGGCAGTTCACGGCGATGTTGTACCCTCCGACCTCAGCCGCCACCCCCCAGGTGAAGCGCTCGATGGCAGCCTTGCTCACGCCGTAGACGGTCCCGGTGCGGACGGGGCTATTCGCCCTGATGGTGGCCGCCACTGAGGAGATGTTGATGATGCTGCCACTCCTTTGTTTCATCATCGTGGGGAGGACAGCTTTGGTGCAGAGAAAGGTGCCATTCAGGTTCACCCTCAGGACCAGCTCCCAGCGTTTCAGGGGTGTTTCCCATACGGGCGCAGGAAAGGCTATTCCAGCGTTGTTGACCAAGATGTCCAATCCCCCAAACTCCCGGATGGCCCTCTGCACCATGGCCTCAACGTCCTCTTCCTTGGTGACGTCACATCGCTGGGGAACGGCTCGACCGCCCAAAGCCTTTATTTGCTCGGCGGTCTTGTGGATCGTCCCCGGAAGGTTCTCTATTTCCTTCTCGGTTCGAGCCGCCGCCACTATCGCCGCTCCCTCCCTGGCAAGCCCCAGAGCCATATCCCTGCCCAGCCCTCTACTCGCACCGGTGACTATGGCCACCTTGCCCTCAAGCTTCATCTCCTTCGTCCACCTCTCCGTCAAGAGCTAGCGTTTCTCTGACAAAAGCTCAAAAAAAACGACCTTGGGTGATAGTATATCACCAGCCAGAATGATGCGAAGCCGCCCATAGAGCAGCAGGCAATTCCTAGCCGGATGCCGATAGGCACTAGACTAACCTTTGACTGTTAGGAGTGAATGAAGAATAATCTAGAGCGTTTAGACCTGTTCGCGGAGGGCGGACTATAGCCTATGGAGAGCCAAGCTGTAATGGAAGCGAACGGTCTCCTCATCGGTATCGACGTGGGCTCCACTACTGTCAAGGCAGTGGTGCTTGAGCCCGGCAGCGGGGAGATCCTGTGGACCGACTACCAGTTCCACGAGACCCGCCAGCCCGAGAAGGTACTTGAGCTGCTCAAGGCCATAGAGGGGCAATTCCCCCTGCCCTCCGACAGGTTCCGCGTCTTCGCCACCGGCAGCGGCGGAGCGGCTATCGCTTCCTATATTGGGGCCAGGTTCGTGCAGGAGGTGAACGCTGTCGCCCTGGCCGCCGAGGCCTTCCAGCCCGACGTGGGCTCGGTCATCGAGTTGGGAGGGCAAGACGCCAAGATCATCGTCTGGCTGCTAGACCGCAAGACCGGCCGCAAGCGCAAGCTGGCCACGATGAACGATAAGTGCGCTGGCGGCACAGGGGCGGTCATCGATCGTATCGGCGCCAAGCTCCAACTGAGCCCGTCCCAGTTGCAGGAGTTGCGCTACGGCGATGCCAGGCTGCATCAGGTGGCCGGCAAGTGCGGCGTCTTCGCCGAAACCGACGTCAACAGCCTCCAGAAGCAGGGCGTCCCCTCCCAAGAGCTCATGATCTCCCTTGTGGAGGCCATCGTTCAGCAGAACCTCAGCGTCCTCACCCGAGGCCACACCCTCCGGCCCAAGGTGCTACTTCTGGGCGGACCCAACACCTTCCTTCCCTGCCTCCAGGAGGCATGGCGAAAGCACATCCCCAGGATGTGGCAGGAGCGAAGGCTGCCCCTGCCCGAGGACGCCACCCCCGACCAACTCATCGTGGTGCCGGAGAACTCCCTTTTCTACGCCGCTCTGGGCGCCGCTCTCTACGGCCAGCAGGAGGAGGGCCAGTCAGGGACCTACGCGGGAACGGCAGCTCTGAAAGAGTACATCGATGTGGGCCGTCGCAAGTCGAAGGAGGCCAGCGGCCAAGAGGGATTCTTTGCTCGGCAGGACGAGCTAGAGGAGTTCCACCGCCGGTACGACACGAAGCCCTTCACACCCCCCACGTTCTCGTCGGGCGAAGTGGTAGAGGCCTACATGGGCGTGGACGGCGGCTCCACCTCCACCAAGGCCGTCCTCACCGACGGCGAGGGCCACCTGCTGGCCAAGGCCTATCAACTCTGCAAGGGCAATCCCCTTCAGGACGCCAAGGAGGTGCTCGGGCAGCTACGCCAGCAGGTAGAGGACCAGGGCGCCCGCCTGCGCATCCGCGGGGTGGGCACCACCGGCTACGCCAAGGACATCCTCAAGGAGGCCCTGGGCGCCGACGTGGCCATACCCGAGACGGTGGCCCATGCCCAATCGGCCCTGCGCTACTATCCCGATGTGGACGTCATCGCCGACGTGGGCGGCCAGGATATCAAGGTCATCATCATGAAGCGGGGCAAGGTCAAGGACTTCAAGCTCAACACGCAGTGCTCCGCCGGCAACGGCTACTTCCTCCAGAGCACCGCTGCCCGCTTCGGCTACGACATCACCCAGTATGCCGAGGCGGCCCTCAGCGCCGAGCGAGCTCCCACCTTCCACTACGGCTGCGCCGTCTTCCTCGAGCAGGACATCTCCCATTTCCAGCAACTGGGCTGGCAGCCGCCCGAGATCATGGCCGGCCTGGCTATGGTTCTACCCAAGAACGTTTGGCTGTACGTGGTGCAGGAGACAAACCTGAGCCGCTTCGGCCGCAACTTCCTCCTGCAGGGGGGAACTCACTACAACCTGGCTGTGGTCAAGGCCCAGCACGACTTCATCAGAGCCCGTGTCCCCCAGGCCCAGATCCACGTCCACCCCCACGCCGGCGAGAGCGGCGCATTGGGCGCCGCCCTGGAGGCCATCCGCATCATGAACGGCGAGGAGAGCTCCTTCATCGGCTTCGACCGGGTGGAAGCACTCACCTTCACGGCCACCCGCGACGAGTCCACCCGCTGCCGCTTCTGCAAGAACAAGTGCCTGCGCACATTTGTGGACATCCAGACCTCTCCCGACCACACTACTCGCTTCATCGCCGCCACCTGCGAGCGGGGGATGGTAGAGAGCATCGAGGACGTGAGGGCCTTCAACGCCCGCGAGGCTGCGGTCAAGAAGGCTAACCCCAACTTCGTGGAGATCGCCGCCCGCGAGGCTTTCCGCAGCTACCGCCCGTCGCAGGTCACCTCCGCGAGCGACAGCGACCGGCCATCCCTGCAGAGCCTGCTGAACGGTCGGAGCGCCGCTCGGATGCGCCGACGGCGGGAGAGCCTGCGCATCGGCATACCGCGGGTGCTGAGCATGTACTCCTACGGCCCCTTCTTCAGCGCCTATCTGGAGAGCCTGGGAGTGAAGCCGCAGAACGTCGTCTGGTCCGACTACACCGACGACCAGATGTACCGCGAGGGCTCCCACCGCGGCTCCATCGACCCCTGTTTCCCGGCAAAGGTAGCCGTCTCCCACGTCCACAACCTTCTGTACAAGAAAAAGGTGGACGTCATCTTCTTCCCTGTCATCATGAATCTGCCCACAGAGATACACGACTGCCAGGCGAGCTGGAGCTGCCCGACGGTGCAGGGCATCCCCGAAGTGGTAAAGGCCGCCTTCACCACCGAAAGGAATGCCTTCGCCGAGAGAGACGTCGGCTACTATGACCCTGTCCTGCACATGGCCGAGCCCCACCTCTTCGAGAGGCAGATGTATCTCTTCTTCCGCAAGCTTCTGGGGATGAGCCGCCAGGAGAATAGGATGGCCATGGAGCAGGGCTATCGGGCCCTGAACAGCTTCCTGAGCGGCATGCGTCGGCGGGCACGGGAGGTCCTGGATCAGCTGGAGCAGGAGGGACGCGTGGGGGTAGTGCTTTTGGCGCGCCCCTATCACAACGACCCTGGTATCCATCACGACATCCCAGCCCAGATCCAGAAGCTGGGCTACCCCGTCTTCTCCATCGACTCCCTCCCCACGGACGCCGATATCATGGACCGCCTGTTCGGCGAGGAGATTCGGCGGGGTGAGATGGCCAACCCTCTGGACATCCACGACGCCTGGAAGCACTCCTTCAGCGAGACCACCAGCCGCAAGGTATGGGGGGCCAAGTACGCGGCCCGCCACCCCAACCTGGTAGGGATCGACATCTCCAGCTTCAAGTGCGGCCTGGACTCACCCATCTATCACGTGACCGAGGGCGCCCTCGACGCCGCCGATACGCCCTACTTCACCTTCCACGACCTGGACGAGAATCGGCCGGTGGGCTCCATCAATCTGCGGGTGGAGACCGTCAGCTACTTCCTGCGCCGCCACCACGAGGAGATGTGCCGGCGCAGGGATCTGGCCGAGGAGGTCGAGCAGCGGGTCGCGGCCTACAGGGAGCAGTTGCAGCGGGAGCTTCTGCCCACGGGAGGATAGACATGTCCACGACTCCGTCTACCGGTGAGCAGCTTGAGGCCAAGGTAGAGGCCTATCGGAGAGCCCTGCGTAAGGAGATGGGGCTAGAGCAGGATGGAGTGCAGCACTTCAAGCGCCCCTACGAGCGCCCCTTCCCCCTGGTCGAGCAGGCGACCACCACCATTGTCTATTGCGGCCTCACCCCAACCCACGAGGAGATCGTCCTCGGCGTGCTGGAAAGGCTGGGCTACAGGGCCAAGCGGCTGCCCATCCCCGATTACGAGGCCCTGGCCATCGGCAAGGAATACTGCAACCGCGCCCAATGCAACCCCACCTACTACACGGTGGGCAACCTCCTGAAGTTCCTCTTCGAGCTGCGCCGCCAGGGCCTGTCCGACGAGCAGATTGAGAACTCCTACGCGCTGTTCTGGGGCGCCGACTGCGGCCCCTGCCGCATGGGTATGTACGAGGCCGACCTGCGCAAGGCCCTGAAAGGGGCTGGCTTCCCCCACTTCCGCATCGTCAACCTGGACATCGCCCACGGCCTGGACATCCACCAGGAATCGGTGGGCTTCCAGATGCCCCCCATAGCCTTCCTGCATCTGGCCAAGGCCAGCATGGCCGCCGACGCCATCAACGACCTGGCCTGCCAGATCCGGCCCTATGAGGTGAACCCAGGAGAGACCGATGCGGCGCTGGAAAAGGCCCGCCAGATCGTACGCGCCGCCGTCAGGGACGGCTCCTCCGTCGTCGCCGCCCTGCGGCGCGTCAAGAGAAGATTCAGCCGCATCGAAGTGGACTACCTGCGGGTCAAGCCCAGGGTGAAGATCACCGGCGAGTTCTTCCTCAAGCACTCGGAGGGCGATGCCAACCACAAACTGCTGCGCTGGCTGGAGGAAGAGGGAGCGGAGGTGATGCTCGACCTGGTGGGCGCCTGGTTCGAGTACATGATCTGGCTCAACGAACTCAAGGTCAAAGACCGCCTTTGGGTCAAGCCCGACAAGCAGGGCATGGACGGCACCAATCCCTGGCTGGTATGGGCGGGGCTGCGCCTGGGCAAAGCCGCCTATGAGGTGTTCTACACCTTCTATCGCTCGCTGCTGAACTTCAAGCCGCAAGCCCTCCCTCCCATGGGCAAGCTGGATAAGTACTCGGAGGGCTACTACGAGAAGCGCCTGATCGCCGGCGAAGGGCATCTAGAGGTCACCAAGCACATCTGGATGACCCGCCACTCCAAGGCCCACATGATGGTCACCGTCAAGCCCTTCGGTTGCATGCCCAGCACGATCAGCGACGGTGTTCAGGCAAAGGTGATCACCGACCTGGCCGACACCATCTTCGTGCCCATCGAGACCACCGGCGACGGCGAGGTGCTGGTGAAGAGCCGCGTGCAGATGAAGCTCCAGGAGGC
>CAZXAF010000100.1:0-6043 GCA_964638905.1 uncultured Dehalococcoidia bacterium | reverse complement strand
TGGGCCCTCGCAGGGAGAAGGGACGGCCCAGCAGGCTGGCCACCGTCTCCATGTCCCCTCGGGCCAGGGCCAAACGTGTGGCAGAGGAGCCCACCTTCTCCTCGCCGACCTTCAAGAGAGGCACCTCCTCCACGGCGAAGCCCATCTCCCGCCCTATGGTCTCCAGAGCGCGGGCATCCGCCTCGCGGCCGCGCCCCAGGGCGAAATCGCTCCCCACGACCAGCAGCTTCATCCCTAGCTCCTCCACCAGCAGCGACACGAACTCGTGGGCGGAGAGCTGGGCCAGCTCGGAGGTGAAGGTGAGGATCGCCACGCTGTCCACTCCCAGCTCCCGCAGAAGCTCGATGCGCTCTTCCAGGCCGCAAAGGTAGGTAAGGGTGGCCTGAGGCTGCACCACCAGGCGGGGATGGGGATGAAAGGTGACCACCATGGTGCCCAGGCCCTCCTGGCGCCCTCTCTCCACCATCCGCCCGATGAGATAGCGATGGCCTCGATGCACGCCGTCGAACACGCCGATGCACAGGGCGGTGTCCCGCCCGAGGGCAGCCCGACGGAGCTCTTCGCGCGCGAGGACTGGCCCCTCACTCACGGAGGGAACCTGTCCCCTTGCCCGGTTAGCGAAGCCGCCATCGCCCATCCCTTGCGAAAAAGGGAGGGCCGAAACCCTCCCGCTTCCCGGAACCAACTCGCGCTGGCGATGCTATCACAGCCTCCTAGGAAGATCAAGGCGATACGCTTGTCACCGCCTCCGTCGCCAGCAATGCTATGTCCCGAAAGCGTGCCCTCTGCCTGGCGACCAGCCGGCCGGCCTTTATCAGCTCTAGAACGGCCAGAAAGACGACTATCACCTCCACGCGAGAGGTACAGGCCTCGATCAGCGCCCGGAAGGACGCCCGCCCGGTCCCCTCAGCAACCGCCTCCATCACCGCCGCCATCTTCTCGTCGACCGTTACCGTCTCCAGCTCGATGATGCCCTCCTCGGGCTCGGCGGGCTGACGGTTGAGGGCCTCCTCAAAGATGTTCAGCAGGCCCTCCAGGGTTACGCCCTTCAGCCCCGGCGGCAGGAGGAACCCCTTGGATGGAGCGGCCAGGCGAGGGTAGGCACGGCGACCCTGTTCCTCCAGATCCCGAAAGGCCCCCGCTGCCTCCCGGAACCGCTTGTACTCCACCAGCATCTGGGCCAGCGCCTCGCCGGCGTCCTTCTGCTCAACCTCCGGCTGGCGAGGCCGCGCTTCCGGTAGGAGAGCGCGAGACTTTATGTAGAGAAGCCTGGCTCCCAGCGCAATGAACTCGACCAGCGCCTCGGCGTCCAGCCCCTCAGCCGAGCGCAGGTGAACCCAGTACTGGTCGGTCACCTGAGCCAGCGATACGCCGGTGATGTCCAGCTCTTCCTTCTCGATGAGCTCAAGGAGAAGATCAAGGGGGCCCTGAAAGACCGAAAGCTTCAGCTCAAACACCCTTGCCTACCTCTTTCGTCCCCCGGGGCCCCCCATATTGCCGTCTTCGCCCCTAGGTCGCCGCCAGTGGTTTCCCCACTGCGTTGGCCACCTCCCGCACGCTCGCCATCAACTGCCGGAAGCCGTCGAAGGTGAGGGACTGGGCACCGTCGGAGAGAGCGCTCTCAGGATTCGGGTGCAACTCCACGATGAGGCCATCGGCGCCGGCAGCCACCGCCGCCTTGGCCATGGGCTCCACCAGGTAGCGATGACCAGTAGCGTGACTGGGGTCGCCGATGATGGGCAGATGGCTGAGGCGCTTGACCGCCGGAATGGCGCTCAGGTCCATGGTGAAGCGGGTGCTGGTCTCGAAGGTGCGAATGCCCCTTTCGCAGAGGATCACATCGCTGTTCTCCTGGGCCAAAATGTACTCAGCGGCCAGAAGCCACTCCTGTAAGGGCGCCCACATGCCCCTCTTGAGCATCACCGGCTTGCCCGAACGGCCCACTTCGTCCAGAAGAGTGAAGTTCTGCATGCTCCGGCTGCCGATCTGGAGGATGTCAGCGTAGCGAGCCACCAACTCCACATCGCGCGGGTCCATCACCTCGCTGATGATCGGCAGGCCGGTCTCCTCCCTGGCCGCCGCCAGTATCTGGAGCCCCTTCTCCCCCAGGCCACGGAAGGCGTAGGGGTTGGTGCGCGGCTTGAAGGCGCCGCCCCGCAGGATGTGGCCGCCGGCCTCCTTCACCACCCGGGCAGTGGCCATCATCTGCTCCTCGGTGTCCACCGAGCACTGGCCGGCCATGATCACCGTGTTGCCACCGCCGATGGTCACGTTGCCCACCTTGATCACCGTGTCCTCGGGCTTGAACTCGCGGCTGGCCAGCTTGTAGGGCCGGCTGACCGGCACGACATCCGCCACGCCCTCCAGCAAAGCCAGCTCTTCGGCCAGCTCGGGATAGGTTTGGCCTACCACCCCGATGACCGTTCTCTCCACACCACGGGAGAGGCTGCCCTTGAAGCCGAGTTCTTTCAGACGTTCTAGAACCCCATCGATTTCCCTCTCTGTTGAGCTTAGTCTCATTACTACTATCATGGGATTGCCTCCCTAGGGCTTGCTTTCCGGCTCGAACTGAAAGTCCGGCCTTAGAGCTCTAGCCCCCCGCAGGTAGACGTGCACGATCTCGTCCGCCTTCTTGTCCGTGTTCACGTGCAGCAGAATGCGCAGGCACATGGACAGGCTCCCCGGCACGGCCATCTCGTGTCCGCACAGGAGGGGCACATCGTTCCACCCCAGTCGACGAGCGGCCAGGGCAGGAAACTCAGCATTCAGGTCGGGGGTGGTAGTGAAGAAGGCGCTGGCCACGTACTCGGGCTTGACGTCGTTGGCCTTCACCATCGCCGCAAGCAACTCGGCAGTGGCTTCCAGGATGGCTTCCCGGCTGTTGGCCTCTACGGTGGTAGCGCCGCGGATGCCCCGGCACAGCATGCCGAAGATTCTCCCCTCCCCAGCAAACGAGCCTGCCAGGCCGGCCCGCCTACCAGCAGGCGGGCTAGCGCGGGGTGAATACCCCGGCCCGGAGGCCGCCGGCCATCCTAGACCGAGGCCCTCCGTCGGCCAGTAACCACCTCCACATATTCCCTCACCCTTTCCTCTCGCTCTTCGGCTGGTGCCCGGTCGATAACATCGATGATGGCACTACCAATGACAGCGGCCTGCGCCCCCAGGTCAGCCACCCCCTTCACGTGCTCCCGCTTGGAGATGCCGAAGCCCACAGCCAAGGGCAACAAGCTGTGCTGTCGCACCCGCGCCAGGAACTCCGCCAGCCCCGGCGGCAACTGCTGGCGAGCGCCGGTGACCCCTGTCAAGCTGACACAATATATGAAACCGGTCGACTGACCCGCCACCAGCGCGATGCGCTCATCGCTGCTGGTGGGCGCCAGGAGATAAATTAAATCCAGCCCGCGACCAGCGCAGGCCGCCTGCAGGTCGCCAGCCCCCTCGGGCGGTAGGTCCACCCCGATCAGGCCGTCGACTCCGGCGGCAGCAGCGTCGCGGGCGAACTCATCGATCCCGTACGCCAGTATTGTATTGTAGTATCCCATAAGCAGGAGCGGTATGGCAAGACCTCGCGCCCTGAGCTGCTTCACCACGTCCAGACAGAGGGCGGGCGTCACACCCTGCTGGAGAGCGTGATGGCTGGCCCGCTGGATGGTAGCGCCGTCGGCCAGGGGGTCGCTGAAGGGCACGCCAAGCTCCACCATGTCGGCGCCGCCGGCGGCCAGGGCGGGCACCAGCCGCAGCGTCGACTCTACATCCGGGTAGCCCACCGTCAGGTAGGCGATGAGGCCCAACCGCCCCTCCTGCCGCAGGCGGGCCATCGTCTGGCCTATGCGGCTCACGATCCCCCTCCCGAGGCCAAGCCCATCACAAAGCCGATGGCATTGAAGGCAAGGTGAGCCCCGATCGCCGTCCAGAGGGAGCCGGAGAAGACGTAGGCCCAGGCTAGGAGCATGCCGATGACGGTGAAGGGGATCATGCTCCCCGGGCTGAAGTGAAGCGCGGCAAACACAAATCCGCTGGCCAGGGCGGCCCAAAAGGTGCCCCACTGCATTCGCAGGGCCGGAAAAAGGAAGCCACGAAAGAAGGACTCCTCGGCGATGGGTGCCGCCAAGATAGCCACCACACCCAGCAGAGGAAGAATGGCAGGGTTATCGAAGGAACCCTCGGGCAGGGTGCTTTCGGGCACCAGATCCCCCAATCCGACCAGCTCAACGATTAAGAAATAGACGCCCAGGGTGAGGTAGGCCGCCAGCACCACCACCACCGGCACCCACCAGCCACCTCGCACGGCAGGACGAAAGCCCAGCGCCCGCCAGCCGCAGGAGTATCGCCGCACGCTGAACCAGGCGGCCGTCGCCAGGAAGGCCGCTTCCAGGGCCAGGGTAGCCCCCAGAGCGATCGCTATCTCGGCGTCATCGCGCATGTTCCCCACGGCAGCGATGCCGACGCCCAGCACGATGAACACGAGGAGGACAGCCACCACCATCCAGGCGCTTGCCAGCCCCAGGTCGCGCAGCTTCCACGGCACCGGCGGCCCCTTCGCGACGATGCCCTCTTGCGGCTGAATCCCTATGTCGTCCATTACCGACCAAACCGATACTGGTTCTATTAATAGCATGCGCGTTCATTGGTAGCAAACATAGGATTGGACGCCAGCACCCTCCTGCCGTACACTTCCCTCGTCGGGGCGAAGGCCATGGAAGACACAGCCGAATACTGGGACGAGCGCTATCGCCAGGGGCACACCATGCCCGACGAGCCGGCCGATCTCCTGCTGGAGAACCTGCCCCTTCTGCCCAAAGGCGGCAAGGCCCTCGATGTCGCCATGGGCTCAGGCCGCAACGCCCTCTACCTGGCCTCCCGCGGCTTCCAGATGACAGGCATCGACCTGTCGGCGGTGGCGGTGGAGAAGTGCCGCCAGAAGGCCGAGCGCCTGGGCCTGCCCGTCGAAGCCCTGGTCGCCGACCTGGAGCACTACTCCCTTCCCAGCGAAGAGTACGACCTCATCGTCAACTTCTACTACTTTCAGCGCAGCCTGACGCCTCAGATCGTCGCTGCCCTCAGGCCGGCCGGCGTCCTGGTGTTCGAGAGCTTCACCGTCGACCAGCTCCAGTTCGGATGGGGCCCGAAGACCGCCGACCACCTGCTGCGCCCCGGCGAGCTGCAGCAGATGTTCGCCGAGCTGGAGACGCTCCTCTACCACGAGGGCGTAGTCGAAGGGGATCGAGGCCCGAAGGCGATCGCCAGGCTGATAGGGCGCAAGCGGGTCTAGTCGCCCGCCTGTCCGGTCTTCTGCTAGAGCGCCATATCCCCGAGTTGTAGCGACACTCGGCCCCTTGGAGTGAGACCCTTCGCTGCGCTCAGGGTGACAACGACGCCTCCCGTCATTCTGAGCAAAGCGAAGAATCTGAGCGAAGGGAATGGATACGTGGCTGGATTCTGGAGACAGTACGTGCTAGAGCGTCATCCCCAGGGCCTTGGCCACCACCTCCAGGTCCTTGTCGCCGCGGCCGGACAGGCAGACCAGGATGACGGCGTCGGGCGGCAGGGTAGGAGCGAGCTGGCTCACATAGGCGATGGCATGCGCCGGCTCCAGAGCGGGCGGGATGCCCTCCGTCTGGCACAGGAGACGGAAGCCCTCCAGGGCCTCCTCATCGGTCACCGCCACGTAGGTGGCACGACCCGTCTCCTTGTAGTAGCTGTGCTCGGGCCCCACGCCGGGATAGTCCAGCCCCGCCGAGATGCTGTGCGTGTCCAGCACCTGGCCCCACTCGTCCTGAAGGAGGTAGGAAAGGGAGCCGTGGAGGACGCCCGGGCGCCCTCGCCCCAGGCTGGCCGCGTGGCGCTCGCTGTCCAGTCCGTCGCCGGCGGCCTCCACGCCGATGAAGCGCACATCGGCATCGGCGTAGAAGGGATAGAACAACCCCATGGAGTTGGAGCCGCCGCCCACGCAGGCCACGGCGTAGTCCGGCAGGCGGCCGACGGCCTCCAGGATCTGCTCGCGGGCCTCCCGGCCGATGACCGACTGCCAGTCGCGCACCAT
>CAZXAF010000099.1:0-6114 GCA_964638905.1 uncultured Dehalococcoidia bacterium | reverse complement strand
TGGATGAGCGGGGTGCCGTCAGCTTCATAGTGCATGCTGATGCCTTGTCGGCCCTCACTGCTGCTTGCTCGACTGACCCCTTGAGTCTGGAAGGACTGCTGGAGGGGGGTGAGTCTTACTATCACAATCTCAAGGAGCATGTGCTCAACGGCCTGGCCATCTTTGAAGAGCGCAACGCCAGAGGCAACTACGAGGCCATTCACCGAGCCCTGATGTTCTGTGCTCCTCATGATCACCCTGTGTTCCGAGTTGTCGACGACTTCACCCGTGAAGTAAGCTTGCGGCCGGTGAAGGCGGGCGTTGTGATCTTCAACCTGCGGGCGAGGCGCATCATTCAAATCGTTAACACCTATCAGGAGATACGCCGCACGGGCCGCGCCTGTGTATTCAATGGCAGTGTCCTCACCGATACCTTCTACAGCTATCGCCTGCCGAGAGATTGGGCTTTGGTTCCCTGATCGGCCGCTGTTTGGCATTTTAGAAACCTTTTCCTGGTTGGACGCGTTTTAGATTAGCGAAGTAGATATGCAACCGCAAGGCTCCTCGCCACATTCCTGGCAGGGGCGTCCGGTGTGGGCAGAGATCGACCTGGACGCCCTGGCTGAGAACGTCCGTCTTCTCAAAAGCCGGGCCAATGGGGCCGCCCTTATGGCCGTGGTCAAGGCTAATGCCTACGGCCACGGGTCGGTGGCGGTGGCTCGAGCGGCCTTGGCCGCCGGTGCCGATCGGCTGGGGGTCATCTGCGTCGACGAAGGGGAGCAGCTTCGCCGCGCTGGCATTACTGCGCCCATCCTGGTGATGGCTCACACGCCCACGACGGAGGCCCAGCGTCTGGTCGACCTGTCCCTCACCCCCACCGTTGTCTCTGGCGATATGGCTCTCGCCGTCGCCCGCGCGGCCGGCGAGCGGGGGATCGAGGTGCCTGTCCATCTGAAGGTGGACACCGGCCTCAACCGCTATGGCCTTTCCCCCAGCGATGCCGCTGACCTCGGCCGCTGGCTGCGTGACTTGGACTGTATTCGGGTGGAGGGCCTGTTCACCCACTTCGCCTCGGCCGACGATGGAGACAAGAGCTACACGCTGGAACAGCACAGGCGCTTCCTATCAGCGGCCGAACAACTGGACTGGGTGCCCATTCGTCACGTGTCCAACACAGCCACCCTTCTGGACATGCCCGACATGAGCCTGGACATGGTACGGCCGGGCCTGGGTATCTACGGCTACTATCCCTCGCGCCAGATGAAACGAAGCCTACCCCTAAGACCGGTGCTGTCTCTCAAGAGCCGCGTAGTCTCTCTGACCCGCCTTGCGCCGGGTGAGACTGTAAGCTACGGTCGCACGTGGAGAGCGTCTCGCTCTAGCCTCATCGGCCTGTTGATGTGCGGCTATGGCGACGGTCTGCCCATTGCCGTATCCAATCGCGGTAGTGTGCTCATCCGCGGTCGGCGAGTGCCGATCGTGGGGCGGGTGTGCATGGACATGTGCATGGTTGACCTCACCGACGTCCCCGATGTGGCCCTAGACGACGAGGCGGTGATCATCGGCCGCCAGGGGCAGGATGAGATACCGGCTGACGAGTTGGCCGAGCTCTGTGGGACCATTAGCTACGACATACTGTGCGGCATCTCCGTTCGCGTGCCTCGTCTCTATCTGCGGCAGGGGCGCATAGTGTCCAAGCAGACGCTAGTGATGGAGCTTCAGGATGAGGTGGCGGCGGGCGTTGCCGAGAGCGTGCTGGCCGAGGGGCCTTCGGCGGGCAGTGCTTAGGCAAATTGGCATCGGATTTGTGCTGGTTAGGTTCCCCTTGTGAGTAGACGTTCCGGTTCTAAAGAGCAGAATCATCCCGCTGAAGGGATGGAAGCGTCCAGGGGCGGCGCCCAGAGGAATCCCCTGCTCATCTTCGGTATCGCCATCTTTGCTGCTGTCGCCTTCTACCTGGCTCTGATCGTGGCTACTCAGGCCGACAATATTATCCTGCCCGGAAATGAACTCAACCTGCCGGGCCTCAGTAAGCTGCCCGGCATGGATAGCGGTAACCCCGGGGCGGCCACAATCGAGGAGCGGATAAACGTCCTGGTGATGGGCCTCGACCGCCGCACAGACGAGCCGGAGGACAACCCTACTCGCACCGACACCATGTTCGTGGTCAGCATCGACCCCTACAGCAAGACGGCCGGTGTCTTCAGCATCCCCCGCGACCTGTGGGTAGAGATCCCTGACGGCCAGGGAGGCTACATGAAGGATCGCATCAACGTGGCCTATGAGTATGGGCCCATCAGGAAGTATCCAGGCGGTGGCCCAGGCTTGGCCGTAGCGACGGTGGAGCACAACTTCGACATCGAGATCGATTACTACGTGGTGCTGGACTTTTTGGGCTTTATGGAGCTTGTCGATGCCGTGGGTGGCATCGATGTGGAGATCAAGGATAATATCGTAGACCCTTCCTACTGCTTGACCGCCAACTGCGATGACCGCCAGATCGTTGTGTTCGAGCCGGGGCTGGAGCACATGGACGGCGAGCGGGCTCTAGCCTATGTGCGCGTTCGCTACGGCACCAGCGACCTCCGGCGCATCGAGCGGCAGCAGGACGTGATGAGGGCGGCGGTGGATGAGGTTCTGGACGCCGAAATGCTCATGCCCAACCGGGCCGTCTCTGTCTACAACAAGTTCCGCGATGCTGTGGACACGGATATCAGCGTTTTCAAGGTGCCGGGGCTGGCTCTTTTGGCCAAAGACATCCCGCCGGAGAACATCACCACCGTCTCTCTGGCCTCGGCGGTGCAGGACGCATTTGTCGGTGATGCTCAGGTGCTGGTCGCCGATTGGGACCAGGTGGGAGTACTGAAGCGGCAGATCTTCTTCGATGGCCGGTTGCGCGCGGAAGGGGCCTTTGTGGAGGTGCAAAACGGCAACGGGACCCCTGGCTTGGCCACCGGCGTTGTAGACTACCTGGCCAGCCGCGGCTTGCCGGAGACAGACGCCACTATTAGCGATGCCAGCGACGGGCTGTACCATCAGGAAACGCTGATCTACGACCTGGCGGGAAAGAAGTATACCGCGGAGAAGCTGGCCGAATGGCTGGGGCTGCCTGACAGCCGCATACGAGAAGTGAGGGCAGACGCATCAACGCCTGCCCCCACATCGTCGGCCGATATCGTTATCGTCCTGGGTGCCGATGCCCAGATCCCCGAGAGCTAAGCCCCCGACGATTCTGTTGGCTGATGCTGATGGATAGTCCGCAGACTACTGCGCGAACCAACTCCCCATCTGCATAAGCGTGCCCATGTCGCCGGTGAAGGTGAACTGGCCGCTCATGAAGGCAGTGGTCGGGTCCAGCTCGCGGCGCATGATCTTTAGCCAGACCTCGGCGGGGGTGTTGATGGTGACCGTGGGGCTGGCGTGCTCCCCTTCGGCGGAGCTGCACTTGCCATCCTTGACCTCGATGTGGTAGTTGCCGGACTCGGCCCCCGTCACCTTGAACTGAATAACCGCGCTAACGCCGGCTGCCTTGTCGGGCTGGAAGGTCTGGCACATGCCCAAGAGCCCTTCCTTGCAGGTCTCGGGAAGCTGCTGAGTCATATTACGCCTCCTTTATCGCTCACTGCTGAGTCTGGCGACACAGCGTGGCCTAGAATACCACCGAAGACTTCAGTTCGTCCAGAGCTAGGGGAGGAATTATGCTTTGAGTCCACCAAAAATTTTGGAGTGAAGGATGCTTGTTGTTCGCGCTTTGAAATTGCTCAATGCTGGCCGCGGACCGTCGGGCCCGGCCCTATTCCTTTTTCTTCTTGGCAGGGCGTGCCTTCTTAGTGACCTCCTCCTTCTTGCTGCGACGCTTGCGCGCCGGTGCCGCCTCCTCCTTGGCAACGATAGTCGCCGCCAGCAGAGGGTTGTACTTCTTCATGAGGCAAGCCTTGCGGCGAGCGGCGTTCTTGGTGTGGAGTGCTCCCTTCTGGGCCGCTCGATCTAGGGCGCTGATGGCTACCCGCACCTCCTCCGCCGATGCCTGAGCGTCGCCGCTGGCCACGGCTCGCTCGGCGCGGCGAACGGAAGTCTTGGCGATGCCGCGGCCTGCTCGATTGCGCAACCGCTGCTGTTCAGATCTTCGCCAGGCCTTAGCCGCCGAACGATTGCCCAAGAGAGATACCTCCTCCTTCCAAGTAGACCGGAGCTATCATAAGCAAACCAGGCCGTTTTGTCCAGTAGCGCTTGTCTGAGGGGGTGTTGCTATAATGGATGGCCTGTGAGGTAAGGAGGCAGTGACGGGTAGGAGCGACAGCGAAGCGATCTTCTTGCGGCCCTGGGGTGGCGTAGCGGGGGCGGCCATGGTTGTGGCGGTGGGCTTCTTGGGCAGCCGCCTCCTCGGTTTGGTTCGCACCATGGCCATCGCCGACGCCTTTGGCACTTCCCCTGACCTTGACGCCTACTGGGTGGCCTTCCGCCTGCCCGACCTTGTCTTCCAGGTGTTGGCTGGCGCTGCTATGGGCAGTGCCTTCATCCCCACTTTCGCCCGCTATGTCGCCCAGAAGAATGAGGCGGAGGCCTGGCACCTGGCCAGCTCGCTTCTGAACCTGGTTGCTATTCTGACTGCCGCCTTGGCTGCAGCGGCGGCGATCCTGGCTCCCTGGCTGGTGCCGCTGATGGCGCCGGGCCTGGAGGAAGGGCTGCAGGACCAGGCGGTGGAGCTGACCCGTATCATGCTCGTGTCGCCCTTCCTGTTTGCCGTCAGCGGCATGCTCACCGGCATCCTCAACGCCCGTCAGCACTTCTTCCTGGTGGCCGTGGCGCCCATGCTCTACAACCTGTCGATCATCTTCGGCGCCGTCTTCCTGTCCGAGTCCTGGGGCGTACAAGGCCTGGCCGCCGGCGTGGTACTTGGCTCCGGTCTCCACTTGCTGGTGCAGGTGCCGGGTCTCTTTGGCGTGGGCATGAGGTATCGCCTGGAGGCGAACTGGCGCCATCGAGGGGTGCAGGAGGTGGCCCGCCTGATGCTGCCAAGGATGGCCGGCCTGGCGGCTGCTCAGGCCAACTTCGTGGTGGCGATCTTCTTCGCCTCCCGCCTGGAGGAGGGCAGCATCTCCGCCCTCAACTACGCCTGGATGCTGGCGATGCTGCCCCTGGCCTTGTTCGGCGTGGCTATCGCCACTGCCGTCTTCCCCACGATGGCCCAGCAGGCAGCCACCGATAGCCTGGATAGACTGCAGAGCACCCTCTTTTCTAGCTTCCGCTATATACTCTTCCTTATCATCCCGGCAAGCGTCGGCCTTATTCTCCTGCGGGAGCCTCTGGTGTCTCTCTTGCTGGAGCGAGGCGCGTTCGACCCAAGGTCGGCGAGCATCACCTCCTCTGCCCTCCTCTTCTACTCGATTGGTCTATTCGCTCACAGCGGCGTCGAGATGTTGAGCCGCGGTTTCTACGCCCTGCGCGATACGCGCACGCCGGTGGCTATGGCTTTGATCTCCATGGTGCTGAACCTCCTGTTCAGCCTGGCCTTGGTGGGCCCGATGGAGCACGACGGCCTGGCCTTGGCTATGTCCCTGGCCACCATTGTCGAGGCCTCCCTTCTGTTCATCGTTATCCGGCAGCGGCTGGCTGGTCCTGAGACGGGCCTGGCGGGCTTCCTCGTGCGCACGATTGCCGCTACCGCGCTCATGGCGGCGGTGGTGGCGGCGTTCATAGCGGTGGAGGGGGCCATTGACCCTCTGGGTAGCCATACCGCCTGGGAGGCCCTGGTGCAGGTGGTGGGGAGCGGTGCCCTGGGCGGCGGCGCCTTTTTCCTGACCGCCTTCGTATTGCGCTGCGAGGAGGCCCGCGCCTTGTGGCACCGCCTCGGATTGGTTCGTGCATGACGGGATAGCGGTTGCTTTCTCGGTCGGTCTGACCTATAATTTGTCTAGAAATGGCTTACAGCGATAAGGTTCTCATGTGCCGCGACTGCGGTGCCAGTTTCACCTTTACGGCGGGTGAGCAGGCTTTCTATGCGAGCAGAGGCCTGCTCAACCAGCCGACGCGTTGCCCCTCATGCCGTTCGGCGCGCAAGTCGGGTCGAGCGCTGGAGGAAGGTGGCTACGTGCACTATGGGGCCGCCGCCAGCTTTGGCGGACGTACGCCGCG
>CAZXAF010000098.1:0-6194 GCA_964638905.1 uncultured Dehalococcoidia bacterium | reverse complement strand
GTCCTGCTGATCATCGACGAGGTGCAGGCGGGATTGGGCCGCACCGGCCGCTTGTGGGCTATCGATGAGTACGAAGTTGTTCCCGATATCATGTTCCTGGGCAAGGGGATGAGCGCGGCCATTTACCCCATCTCGGCCACCTGCTACCGCCCCAAGCTCCAGGCCTTCTTCGACGCCGACCCCTTCATCCATATCTCCACCTACGGCGGCGCCGATCTGGGCTGCGTGACCTGCCTGGCGATGCTGGATCAGATCAGCGAGCCCGGCTTCCTGACTCATGTGCAGAAGATGGGGCGGCGCTTCTCCGAGGGCCTGGCTGCGCTCCACAAGAAGCGCCCCGGGATCATCTCCGAGGTGCGCCAGCGAGGGCTGATGATCGGCCTGGACATGGCCAACGACATGTGCGGGCCCCTGATGGTGCGGGCCATGGGCCAGCACGGCGTGATCTCTGTATACGCCCATCTGCGGCCCTCCACCCTCCAGATCATGCCGCCCCTAATCATCAAGCCAGAGGAGGTGGACGAGGTCTTGGACGCCCTGGATGTCTCCTTGGGCGAGGTGGCCCAGAGCCTCCGGCTCACCTAGACAAGGCCAACGCGTGATGTATTTCCTGGTTAACCCCGCAGCGGGCAGAGGCAGAGGCAGGAAGGCCCTCGAACGCGTCAAGGCCGTGCTTGCGCCGGGAGACATACTGGCCATCAGCCAGGGGCCGGGCGACTGCGAGCGACTGGCGCGGGAGGCGGCAGCGGCCGGCCAGCCGGCGATTACCGTGGCGAGCGGCGATGGCACTATCGGCGAGGTGATCAACGGAATCGCCGCTTCCGGCTTCCAGACCTCCCTGGGCTTGCTGCCGGTGGGCACGGCCAACGACTTCGCCGCCAGCCTGGGTATCCCCACCGATCTGAACCGCGCTCTGGCCATCGTCAGAGCAGGGCACACGCGCCGGGTGGACCTGGGGCTGCTCAGGCGGGGGGACGAGCGGCGCTATTTCGCCACCACCGCCGGCGCAGGCCTTAGTGCCGTCGTGGCCAGCATGGCCCAGAGTGAGACCGACAAGGCTACCGGCTCGCCCATCACGTACATCCCGGCCCTGTGCCGAGCGCTGCTACGCTTCCAGCTAGTCGAGCTGGAGATAGCCGGCGAGGAGCCCATCTACCGGGGCAAGAGCCTGCAGGCCAGCCTGAGCAATTGCCAGACAGAGGGCGGGTTTCGGCTGATGCCCGACGCCAGGCCCGACGACGGCTTCCTGCACCTGCTGATCCTGGGCGATGTGCCCAGGTGGCAGTGGCCCTGGTATGTGCTTCAAGTCCTTCGGGGCAAGGGCGGCAACCTGGCCAAGGCCCATCGTTATCCCATCCGGAAAGTGACCCTGACTAGCCCGGAAGCCTTGCCTTTCTACCTCGACGGGGAGTTCCTTCCCCTTGGCCCAAGGGAGAAGATAGAGATGGAGGTAGAGGAAGGAAGGCTGATGGCGATAGCGCCGCACTGAGAGGAGACAGCAAGGAGGATGCGATGTTCCGGACAGCCCTAACGGAGACCCTGGGGATCGAATACCCGATCATTCAAGCCGGCATGAATGACGTGGCGCGTGCCGACCTGGCGGCGGCTGTGTCCAACGCCGGCGGCCTGGGCGTGATAGGGGGAGCGATGTTCACGCCCGATGTGCTGCGGGAAGAGATCCGCAAGGTCAGGGATATGACCGACAAGCCCTTCGGCGTGGACCTCCTCCTGGCCGCGGGGATGCCCGGCCTGGAGCAGCAGATGGAGGTAGTGCTCGACGAGAGAGTGCCTGTGTTCGCCTCCGGCCTGGGGAATCCCGCGCCCTATGTGGCCGAGATGCACAAGCGCGGCATGAAGGTGGTGGCGGTGGTGGGCAACGTTCGCAACGCCCGCCGCTGCGCCGAGGGCGGTCCCGATGTCATCATCGCTCAGGGCCACGAGGGCGGCGGCCACACCGGCCGGATAGCCACTTTGGCCCTTGTGCCGCAGGTGGTGGACGCCGTCAAGCCGCTGCCGGTAGCAGCAGCGGGCGGCATCGCCGATGGCCGCGGCCTGGTGGCCGCCCTCGCTTTGGGAGCCTGCGGCATCTGGGTTGGCACCCGCTTTGTGGCCACCCATGAGGCCTTCGGTCATCTCAACTACAAGACCAAGATCGTCGAGAGCGAAGATGAGGGCACGGTAGTCACCAAGGCCTTCACCGGCAAGACCTGCCGGGTTATCCGCAACAAGTACGCCGACGACTGGGTGGGGCGAGAGGCCGAGATCAAGCCCTTCCCCTTCCAGTTGATGGTGGACGGTCACAAATTAACGGCGGCCACCCTGTCCGGTGACACCGAGATCGGCTTCATGCCCGCCGGCCAGGTATCGGGCCTCATCCACAAGCTGGAGAAGGCCGAGGACGTGGTGAAGGCCTTCATCGACGAGGCGAACGAGGTCCTGTCCCAACTAGCCAAGGCCTACATGGGCGTCAAGGCCGGCTAGGGGTCAAGGGTCGGCCTGGGCCGGCGAGCGGCGGGTTCAGGCCTCTGGAGCTGAGGCGAGCCGCCGGCTCACTCCTCGATATCGGGGCCCTCGGAGTCCTCGCGGAACCAGGTGACGGGCCGGAACTCGCGGGCCACAACACCATCCTGCTTGAACTTCGGATATCCCAGGACCATGGCCGAAACGACTTTCCAGGGCTCCTTTATCCCGAGCTTCTCCTTGAGGGCAGGGAGCATATTGATCACGATGCTGAATCCCGCCCAGCAGGCCCTGATACCCAGGGAGTTGGCCACCAGATTCATGTTCTGCCCGCAGATGCCGATATGGAGATCGGGGCCGGCGATGGCCCGCTCGTCGCCGACCAGCAGGATCACCACAGGCGCACCCAGGAAGACCTCGGTGTGCTTTTTGGCGATCCCGCCGATGCCGCCCAAGATGACGCGGGGATCGAATTGCCCCGGCTGAGGGTCAGCCTCATAGAGGGGAACCAGGTTCTTCACCAGCTCATCGTTCTTGTAGGCTATGTACAACATGTTCAACACATTGTATACAGCCTGGTTCATCTCCTCGATGAGGGCCTTGTTGGTGACAACGATGAACTTCCAGGGCTGACAGTTCCCGGCGCTGGGGGCAAACCGGCCCGCCTCCAGCACCCTCCTGATGAGGGTCTCGGGTACAGGCTTGTCCTTGAAGTTGCGGACGCTGCGTCGTTCGAGCACAGCCCGCTCGATAGCATTCCACTCGTCGGGATTCCCTTTGGCGTCCCGTGGTTCAAGGGGCATCTTGGCCGGCAGGGGATGGGGATCGGTGGCATAGAAGCCCTCGTCCACATGGTAGACGTCAACAATGGAGATGGCATCCACCGGGCAGGCCACCATGCAGTTGTAGCAGCTAAAGCACTCGTACTCTTCCTTCTGGCGGAAAAAGCCATCCTCGTCCGTCTCCCAGGCCCGGAAGAGGCAGTTCTCGAAACACAACCCACACTTGGTACACTTCTCCCGGTCAACTCTCATCACACCCATGTGGACGGTTTCCGGGCGGAAGATCGGTCTTAGGTCTTCCCAAGGCATGGTCTCCCTCTCCCCCTGTTGCGCAGGAGCATAGGACTCCTACCCGTTCACCATAGACCGCGATACCAGCGTACCATACAATGCAGCAAGACGTCCTTTGCATCCGGAGTGCGCCGCCGCCAGCAACCGCGGGCTGGGTCCGCAGACGGCTTGAGGATCTGGCCAGCGGCAGGCACTTCTTGACGATTGCTCGTTAGATTATTGCCAACTATACTAGGGGATGCGCCAGGCCAGCAGGGCTAGAAGCTCTACCCAGCGGCATGGGAGGCCACAGTTACAGAACAGACTTTTCCAGCCACCGATTCTGGCGCATTACAACGATTTTAGGGGTTGAGCCTTAGCTGGACGTTGTTTAAGATTAAACATGGCTGAGTTTTAAACATTTCTCGGCGAGAAGACTGTGCGTGTAAGTCGACAGGCCGATTATGCCATAAGGGTAGTGCTGGATCTGTCCCGCCATCGCGAGGCACGGATCAAGGAGATCGCCCGCCGTCAGGATCTCTCGCCATCGTACGTGGGCAGGATCTCCCAGCGCCTGGCCAAGACGGGTATCCTGGAGAACAGAAGAGGCCGCCTGGGATGCCTCGGCTTGGCCTGCTCGCCCGATCAGATTACCCTTCTGGATGTGATCGAGGCCGTCGATGGGCCTGTCAAAGTAGACCGCTGTCTGTTGGCTCCAGACGAGTGTGGCCGCGAGTCCTTCTGCCCTGTGTACAAGCTGGGGCATGAGGTACTACTGCTTGGTGTGGCTAAGCTGAGCGGTATCACCTTTGCGGGCCTGCTGAACGGCGAACAAGCCAAATAGGACCGCGCGGCGAGCACGCTTCTCGTCGCGGGGGTCCACTTTCTGCGGAGGTGTCAGAATGGCGGGAGTCTCGGTACGCCAGCCGCTGGATCGGAAAGCGGTACATATCCCGCGGGGGCAGCTATATATAATCCCCGAGCGTTGCAAAGGTTGCCGGTTCTGCATCGATTTCTGTCCCCGAGATGTCCTCGTAGAAACCACCGAGATGAACGCGAAAGGGTATCACTACCCCGTCGTGGCCGAGGGTAAGGAGGACGAATGCATTGCCTGCCAGTTCTGCTCTATCCTCTGCCCTGAGTTCGCCATCTACACTGAGGAGAGCGTCGAAGAGGAGAGCGCCAAATGAGTGATCAAGAGCGTGTGCTAACCGGCAGCCACTTCCTGCTGGGCGACCATGCCTGCGCCGAGGGGGCCCTGGCCGCCGGCTGCGATCTCTTTGCTGGCTACCCCATTACGCCCTCCACAGAGACAGCCGAAAGGCTGGCCCTCCGTATGCCGGCGGTGGGGGCGATCTTCCTCCAGATGGAGGACGAGCTGGCCAGCATGTCCGCCCTGGTGGGGGCTTCCCTTGCCGGGGCCAGAGCGATGAGCGCCACCTCCGGCCCCGGTTTCGCCCTGATGATGGAGAACATAGGGATGGCGGCCATGATGGAGGCCCCCTGCGTGGTCGTGGACATACAGAGGGGGGCGCCGTCCACCGGCCTCCCCACCCTCGTGGGGCAGTCGGACATGATGCAGTGCAAGTGGGGCTCCCACGGCGACTACGAGATAGTGGCCTACTCCCCCTCCTCACCCCAGGAGGCCTTTGACCACGTGATCAAGGCCTTCAATACCGCTGATCGCTGGCGCATTCCCGTATTCGTTATGGCCGATGAGCTGATCGGTCACATGACAGAGAAGGTAATAATACCGCCCGCCGACCAGATCCCGCGGGTGGAGCGGAAGCGGCCTCGTCACAAGCCAGGGGATCCCTCTTTCCTCCACTGCCTGGCGGAAGATGAGGACTTGGTACCGCCCATCGTCCATGCAGGGGAGGGCTACCGGGTGAACTTCGACAGCCTCACCCACGACGAAAAAGGCTACCCGGCGACCTTCCCCGACCCCCACGACCGCCTGGTGCGCCGCCTGGTGAACAAGATCCGCCTGCACACCGACCAGATTATGGAATACGAGGAGATCTTCCTGGATGACGCCGAATTGGCAGTCATCGCCTACGGCTCCACAGCTCGCTCGGCACGTCGGGCGGTAAACGAGGCACGCAAAGAGGGCATCCGGGTAGGCCTCCTGCGCCTGATCACCGTATGGCCCTTCCCTGAGAACAAGGTGCGAGAGCTGAGCAAGCAGGTCAAGGCTTTTGTGGTGCCGGAGGTGAATTTGGGCCAGATGTCCAGGGAGACCGAGCGTTTCACCAGCCTGCCGGTGATCGGCGTGAACCATGCCGGCGGTGTCATGATGGCGCCCGACCCCATCCTTGACACGATAAGAGAGGTGGCGAAGAATGCCTGAGATCTTAGTAAAAGCTCACCCCATCGACACTGTCTTCCGGACGGACCGGTTGCCCCACATCTTCTGCCCCGGCTGTGGCATCGGCCCTACGATGCACGCCTACGCCCAGGCCATCCTGGAATCGGGCATCCCCAAAGACCAGCACGCGTGCGTGTCCGGCATCGGCTGTACAGCGCGGGTCCCTGGCTACATGGATGTCGACTCCTACCACACGACCCACGGCAGGTCTATCCCCTTTGCCCTGGCGATATCCCTGGTGAAGCCAAAGATGGAAGTAACCGTGTTCAGCGGCGACGGCGACCTCTTCGGCATCGGCGGCAACCACTTCATCC
>CAZXAF010000097.1:0-6201 GCA_964638905.1 uncultured Dehalococcoidia bacterium | reverse complement strand
GCCGATGACCAGCTTCAGCTTGTCGATGTTGTTGCGGTTCTCCAGCGGCGAGGCCTTCATGTTGGCCAGGGCGAGCGCCTGGCAGGGGGTTGCCACCACGCCGATGCTGCCGACGTCCTTTTCTGATTCGCGGTTGAAGGCCGCCAGGGTGGGCGCGGCCACGAAGTTCGAGCCGGCGCAGTCGCCGACCTGGGCCGTGTTGTCGGCCAGTGTGCCGTCGGGAAGGATGTTGGCATCGCTGGCGGTGAGGACCGCCGAATCGATCAGCCCTTGCTCGAGGGCGAAGCCCATGAGGGCGCTGACGGTGCCTCCGTACTGGGCCCTGGACCTGATGCCTTCGTCCGTGGCTCTGGCTATCACTATCTCTTGCGCTGTGCCCAACTCGTCGGCCGCATACGGGACGCCGAAGACGGTCTGGCTGAGCAGGTCAAGGTCTACCGAGGCGCGAGGGCAGAAGACGTAGCAGCGTCCCTGGGACAGATTGCACTCGTCCAGAGCGACGATTCTCCCTCGGTAGGCGACCAGATAGGGACACATGCCCACGCAGGCGCCGCATAGGCTGCAGAGGTCTCGGGCCAGCACCTCGCTCTGGAGTTCGCGGCAACCCTTTACTTCGAGGCCCATTCCCTGCTCCCTTCCGCCGTCGTGGTAGTCGTTGGGCATCAGACAAAGTGAGCTGCTACATAAAGTATATACCGCCGACCGCGTATCAAAGAAGCCGCATCCGATGTGGGCGGGGCAGCAGGACAGCGGAAGGCCGCTCTCCAGCCGCTCGGCGTCCTAGCGGCTCCTGGCGTTGCCCCAGCGATCCCAGTAGGTGACCCGCTCGACCGGTATCCGCGGCGCCGGCCCGAACTTCCCCTTGGGCCAGCCCAGCGGGATGAGGGCCATGGTGTCCACGCCCTCCGGGATGCCAAGGATTTGCTTCACCTCGTCCTCTCGCTGGCGGTAGAGCGTGGTGAGGGTGGTGCCCAGGCCCAGGGCGCGAGCGGCGAGCATCAGGTTCTGGACGGCAGGGTAGATGGACGCGCCGGCGTCGCCGCCGGGGACGAGGGCCGCCCGCCGGAGGGTCACGACGATGAGCACGGGGGCCTCTCCCATATGGTGGGCGAGGTGGTCCGATGAGCGGAACGTCCTGGCGATGACGGGATCGGCCAGGGCGGGTTCGCGCAGAGGGCTGCTGAGGCGGGTCCAGATTTCCAGGTAGATCTCTCCGATCTTTCGCTTCGTATCCGGGTCGCGGATGACGAGGAAGTTCCAGGGCTGGAGGTTGCCTCCGCTGGGGCCCCTAATGGCGGCGTCCAGGATGGCCCAGATATGTTCGTCCGAGACGGGGTCGGGCTTCAGGCGGCGCATTGCCCGCAGGGTGCCGATGGCCTCCAAGACATCCATGGCAGCAGTCTCTCCTTCCACGGGATTCTCCAGATTGGTGCTTGTCTTTGGTTGGGAGTGCCCCAATCCTACCTACACGCTCGAGGGTTGGCAAGGGGCCATTTGCCCACGACGGCCCAGGAGCAGTAGGTACAAAGAGAGCTGAGTTGCTATACTCTCTGTACGGAGGGCGATCATGGACAAGCATCGGGTTGCAATTGCGCGCTACGAAGAGAAGCTGAACTCTGTGAGGAAGGTCATCGAGCTCTCACAGGTGTTCGAGGGTCTCTCCGGTAGCGAAAAGGTCTTCGTGAAGCCGAACGTCGTGTGGTGGAATTCCACAGGCAATTTTGCGAAGTGGGGCGTGGTCACAACCTCGCGGGTCGTTGAGGACACTGTTGCCATTCTGAAGGAGCACGGCATCTCCGACATCACTGTTGGAGAAGGTTTGATCACCCATGATCCCAGGGACAAGGAGACCTTTCGTCATGCGGCCGAAGAGCTTGGCTACAGCAACCTCAGCAAGCGATACGGCGCAAAGGTGGTCAACTCCCTTGAGGGGCCTTTCGAGAAGGTGGATCTCGGCGATGGAGTCAACCTGAGGTTCTATGCGGAGGCCGTACACAGCGATCTGGTCGTCAGCTTGCCGGTTCTCAAGACTCATTCGCAGACGGTCTTGAGCCTGGGCATAAAGAACCTCAAAGGGCTGATCAACATAGCCTCCAGGAAGAAGTGCCACAGCCCTGATCCAGAGAAAGACCTGCACTTCATGATTTCCCGGATAGTGAGGGCATTCCCCCGCGCTGTGACCATAATGGACGGCATATACACTCTGGAGAGAGGGCCGATCTGGGCGGGAAGACCGCACAGAAAGAATATCCTTGTGGCATCTTCCGATATGCTATCTGCTGACCTGGTTGGGGCGAAGCTCCTCGGTTACAATCCTGCCGATGTCCCTCATCTGGTGCATGCCGCTGAGGCTTGTGGCAGAACGGCAGACCTTTCGGGCATCGAGGTTGTCGGGGAGAGGATAGAGGACCTTGAGTCCTATCACGAGTGGCGATTCCCGTACGTGCGGAATGAGCGTGGCGATGTGCTTCCAAGGGCGCTTGACAAGAGGGGGCTGAAAGGGGTCTCGCTTGTCGAATACGATGATACTCTGTGTACCTACTGCTCAGGTGTCAACTATCTGATGACTGCCGCCATTGCCGCTTCCTGGCAGGGCGAACCATGGGAGGACGTAGAGATCCTCACAGGAAAAGTGATGAACCCGGCGCCGGGAAGGAAGAAGACCGTCTTGGTGGGCCAATGCATGTGCAATCTACACAAAAACAATCCAGATATCACTGAGAGGATCGAGGTAAAGGGTTGTCCTCCTCAACCCAAGGACGTAATAAGCGCCCTGCACAGAGCGGGAATAATGGTGAATCCCGCGCTCATTGAGAGCTTCGACTGGTATACCGGAATGCTCCTGACAAGGTATCAGGCGCCGGAGTTCGCAGCTGAGTTCGACGAATCCTTCTATAGTATGGAGTAGGCGGAGCCGAATCCCCCGTGGGAGGAGGCAGCCCGCGACCTGGCGCCCGTTTCGCTCACATGAGGTCCTGTTCGCTGGCTTCAATGGCCCGCTGCAGTTCGGCATTGAGCATCGGCGGCAGCCCTTCGATATCCACCCTGAGGAAGCCTCTAACTATGGTAGCCGTAGCCTCGGCGCGGGTCAGTCCGCGGGTCATCAGGTACTCTACTTCCTCTTCAGCGATCTTGCCCACAGCGGCTTCGTGGGACAGGTCAATGCCGGCCAGCGTACCCCTTAGTTCCGGTATGGCGTGGATCTCGCCCTCTTCCTGAAGGATAAGGCCACGGCACTCGAGGTGCCCCTTTACGTCAGGAGCGTTGCCTTCTATGTAGCCACGGGCAACAATTTTTCCCCCGGTTGTTATGGCCCGCGATATTATCTCCGTTCTCGACCCTTCGGTATCAAGGAAAACCCTGGAGCCGACATCCATCGATGAATTAGGGGTGGCGACCAGCACGCTGTTGAACCTGACGGTGGCGTTTTCGCCCACACACCTGGCCAAAGGATTGGTCTGCAGTGAGAGGACTGGCTTCATGATCACGTAGTTGCTCAGGAAAAGCCCATCCTGTTCGATGATGACGCCGGTACGGGGGCGGACCGCTATCTGCGGCGCCCAGTTGTGGATCATGGTGAACGTGACCTTGGCCCCCTTCTTGATATAGAACTCAGAGACCCCCAGGTGCAGTCCGTAGTCCTTTTCGGAGGCGGTGGTACATCCGGTAATGATGTGGAGTTCAGACCCTTCTTCGGCGATGATGATGTTGTGGACGTTCTGAGCTAGCTTATGCTTGGCTAGGTAGAGGCAGGCCTGGACTGGGTAGGTTGTCTTGCTACCGGGCAGGGCTCTGATGAAGTAGCCGTCGCTCTGGCCAAGCTCGACGTGGGCGGTGTACTTATCGCTGTCCACAGCTACCGCCTGCCACCAGTAATCGGGCAGCCAGTCGTACTTCTCCAGGGCCTGGCTGGTAGGGATTACCTCTACACTTTCTTGCCGGCTTGAGCTGTGAACCGGCGTGTTGTCCATCTGGACGTAGGTCCCTGACCTTTGCCTTACATCATCCAGGGTTACGCCCGCTCCCAGCATCCTCTCTTTGGCCTCGGCCGGAAGCTGCGACGGATCAGCCCTATACGGCTGCTCCTCCGCTGAGTCGGCGTAGGCATCTAGGTCTATGTCCTCACCGAAGGTGGATCTTTTGGCCGATGCTGCCTTGGCCTTGTCTTTGTATGTCTTGGACGATTTCAGATCACGCACTTTACGCACTCCTCGTAGCCCTTTTTCTTTATGGTTGCCAGGATTTCATGGGGGTCTCCCTCACAGCCAATCCTGCCGCCGAGCATGACATAGCCGGTGCGGGCGTTAACGTAGTCCAGGATGTGACCGGTATGGGTGATGATAAGCCCGGCGCACTTGCGGGCATGCATGGGGCAGTCCTTTTCCAGGAGCTCATTTATCAGCTTGCCTATGAGGGCTATGCTTACCAGGTCGACCCCGGACTCGGGCTCATCCAGAAGGGTTAGCTCCGGCCTTTGAGCCAGCAACTGCATCAGCTCAGAGCGCTTTATCTCACCGCCGGAGAAGCCGTAGTTTATGTCCCTATCCAGGAACTCGTTCATATTGGCCCTCTCGGCGAGCACTTCCACGGCTTCTGCAGACCGTCTGTCTCCTAGTGCAGCACTGACCATGTCCCGCGCTTTCACCCCTCGAACCACTGGCGGGCGCTGGAAGGACAGGCCGATCCCCATGCGGGCTCTCTCATCCAGGGGCAGTCCAGTAATGTCCTTGCCTTTGAAGACGATGCTGCCTTTGGTCACCTTGTACCTGGGGAAGCCCATTATCGTCATGATGAGGGTGGTCTTGCCACTGCCGTTAGGACCGAAGAGGGCGTGTGTCTCGCCAGTTCCGATTGTCAGGGTTACGTCCTGGAGGATGTCCTTACCGTCTACAGCTACGCTCAGTTGCTTGATCTCCAGCATCTTTCCTGCCTCCAGAATTCCTACCGCTTATTCAACCGCCGTCAGGAGAAGAAGCCCCTTGCTGACGAACCCACCTGCGGTTATCAGGGCATTACTACCAGTCGACCAGGATTAGAGGCCTCGCAGAAGCTCTTTCGCTTTCATTGTGCCACAATTTGCCTCTAATACTCCATGCCTGTGGTTCGCCAGCGGCTTTCGCAATCTGAACAAAAGCAGTCGCTGATCGGCAGGTGAAGGCCTCGCTTCGCTCGCTTGGAAATGCCTGGGATGCGGCGTGGATGCCTCCGTTGCCCGTCGCCTTCAACCAGGACGACGGCGCTCTCGCCGACAGGCAGTCCGGCATTCTTGGCGGGACGCGCTACCGGCTGGGAGCCTTGCTGGACGATGTCTACGGCTGTTCGCGGCCGCAGGGGCTAGGCCTTGGCCAAGATCTGCTGCATCTGCCGGTCGCTGAAGGCGCGCATGGTCTCGCTGGAGACGTTGCCAGCGGCGGCGATGTTAAGCAGGCCGGCGACCATGGCCTCATCGCTGGGCGCATCCACGATTGACACCAGGTCGTACGATCCCTGCGTCCAGTAGTGCCCTACGACTTTGAAGCCGCGCTCCTCGTTCTGCTTGCGCACCTCTTCGGCCCGCCTCACGGTCTCCTTGACCTTCTTGCGTCCCTGCTCTGTGAAACGATAGAGGGTGACGTAGGTAGGCATGATCGACCTCCTTCTGGAGAGAATTGGCTCAGGCTTCCCAATATTAGTCGCACGGGCTACGGTTAGCAAGGGGAGATGCTGACCTGGAGCCGCCGTCTACATAGGCCACCATCGGCTCGCTGGCGCCCTCTGTCGTCCGGGCAGAGCCGGATGGCGAAGTGGGGAGTTGGCCTTATGCGGGAGCCTAGGCTCGAGTGGAGGCAGGCTTGTCCTCTTTTTCCTCTATCTCCTCAAAGGAGATCTTTAGCCTGATCACCTGAGCCTCTCGGCCTTCAAGGCCCCAGGCTTCAGCGTCTCGTTTGGCCTCCAACCAGGTCTCGTCCAGCCATTTGAGAAGCTCGCGGGCATCGGCCAGGCTTGTGACATCGGGTATGTTGCCCCTGGCGACGTAGCCACTTAGCTCGAACATTTCAGTCCCTCCTTCACTCAAGGCTTGGGGGCGTCGGGAACGTAGGGGGGATCCGTTGTTGGCGCAAGTAGCGCGCTCGCTCCCTCCATGCTAGCGGCAGGCGCGAAGGCTGGCAAGGAGGAGGAGCTCTCATTTCATTCCAAACGGCCGCTGTGAGCCGCGCGATC
>CAZXAF010000096.1:0-6261 GCA_964638905.1 uncultured Dehalococcoidia bacterium | reverse complement strand
CATATCTTCACCACGGAGAGGTTGTCAAGGTCGTGAGGAAAGCTTCTCCCCTTGTGCTTTGCGGGCGCGAGGGCTGGCAAGGGAAGAAGGTACGGCCAGCCCATCGCCACCACGAACCGCTCGATGGAGTCTTAGTGTGCCCTCAAGCACGCGGTGTAGTGGAGCTCGTGGGAAGAAGGTTAGCTCTCGTGCTCCATCGGCAGGAGCTCACCCGCGGCGCAGGGTGGGTGAGGCTGGCTGGGCCGGATGTACCGACTAGGTCTGGAGCCTAGAGCACCATAATGCGCCGGCTGGGAGGGCCTTTGCACGCCAGTAGGCAGTACGCTTCGCTGTGGGCGTAGTGGTCGGCCCTGCCGTGGTCTAGGTAGCGGGGCCACCCAGTTCCCTGCGCTGTTCTGCCGTAGGTCCCGGGTGAGGGCGGTCATCTGGCCGTAGTACTCGCCCACGCCATCGCGCACCCGTCCTCCCAGCCGGCGCGCATCTCTCGGGAGTTGAGCCAGGCCCCTGTGAAACCGGTCGAACATCTCCTCAAGGGCCTCGATGCGGTTGATGTGAACGGTCGACACCTCTCCATGGCTGTCCCATTGGTGCCCGCCTTCGTGCCGATCATATAGAGCCACCCATGACTCGTACCGCCACCGTTTGGCGAACTCTCGGGCCAGCCTCTGCTCAGGCAAAGCGTCCACCGCACAGCGGCTAACGTGATAGCGAGTCATCAGTCCGTCCAATTCCTCGAAGGAGTCGACCTCGCCGATGAAGAGGGCGCGGGTTCCGTCGTCGTCCAGCCGCTGGCGGATGACCACCTGGAGCTTGGTGCCGACGTCCACGCCCATATAGGTGTTTTTCTCCCAGCCGTCGGGCATCACGTAGTCGCGGCGGCATCGGTCGAGGACATCGAGGGTCAATCGGCCTCCTGGGGGCACGAAGCTCTCGCCCAGGCCGGAGTTGTGGAACTCCTGAAGGGCGCCGGGCGTGGTGGCCTGGCTCTCGTAGATCATCTGGGCAATGTTGGCCATGGGCGAGTAGAGGCGGTTCAGGTGGTAGCCATGGATGTCGGAATTGCCGGGGCAGGTGATTTCCCAATGCCCCGGCGCCCACAGGTTCAGGGGCTTGCTACAGCGGGGACGACGGCAGACGACGAGGGCCCGCTTCTGGTCGACGTTGTGCTCCCACTCCAGGCGCTGGGCCAGGCCACAGGCGGGGCACTTGAGGAAGTAGTAGCGCTGGTCCG
The DNA here is from genome assembly GCA_964638905.1 of uncultured Dehalococcoidia bacterium. Classification (GTDB taxonomy): domain Bacteria; phylum Chloroflexota; class Dehalococcoidia; order SM23-28-2; family SM23-28-2; genus SM23-28-2. The sequence continues at coordinate 5,030 of CAZXAF010000096.1, read as the reverse complement.
ACTGGAGGAAGAGGGCGTTGATGCCTGCCTCCGGCAGGCGAGGCGTGGAGGCCACCCTTAGCCAGCCCAGGCTGCTCGAGGCCAGGCGCCTTTGGGCCAGCTCAAGGACCCCTTCGCCCATGAGGTCGAACTCGTCGAGGAGGACGATATCGGCGTCGACGGAAGTGAGCTGACGCCGGCTGTCGGCGCCGCGCAGATAAATGTAACCGAGGCCAACCTTCTTCAGGCGCTGGCGTGCCGGCCCCTGGCGGCCTGGGGGCGGCGGAAAGAGGCGGCTCTGGAGATAAAGGCTTTCGGCGATCGCCTTATCGAAGCGGGCCTGGGAAAAGTCGTCCACGTGGCCCTGGGTGGGCATGACGTACAAGGCGTTGCCGCGGCCTCCCTGCCCCGTGTCGGCCACCCAGAGGGCGGTGTTGATGAGGTACTCGGAGATGCCGACCTGGGCCGCTTTCTGGATCACGATGAATGGATGTCGATCCTCATAGAGCTCCTGGAGCGCCGGGACAAGGCGCATCGGTCTTCCCTGGAACGAGCGCCAGGCGAGGCACCATTCCAAAAGGCTATCCGGGTTCCGTTTCGCCAGCTCCTGTCGCGCGGCGATCTGCAAGCTCAGCCAGTCGCCGGAGTTCTTCGTTGGTGAAGTTGGTGAGGTCAATTTGTCCATGGAGTATCTCGCCCTCCTGTCGAATGTGCTCGGTGGGCTCGCCCCGGGCCAGGCGTTCGAGGCGTACACCCTCGATGACGGCACGAATGGCGTCCGCAGCCGCCAGTTGGTTCGCTGGCAGGTCGCGGAGACGCTCGATACCTTTCTGTTGGAGGGCCAGGCCTTCTCTGGCGTGGCGCTCGGCCATGTCTCGTAGGGCCTTCAGCTGTTGCTCCCAGTCTTGCTCGGCGGACCGACGCTCGAGGTCCAGGAGGCGGCCCTGCCAGTGGAAGGCGCTGGACCAAGCCTCGAGGGTGCTCAGGCTGGGGGCCCGCTTGAGGCCGATCAGGGACGGGTCCTTTTGGAGGTCCTGCTGAAGCGCCTCCAAGCTGCGGCTAGCCCCCATCCGAACGTAGAGGTCGAAGGCCAAGCGATGTCGGGTGCGTTCCTTCATCGCATCACCTCTAGGTACCGGCGTGCTATCAGGGCTAGGGCGCGGCCGCGGCGGTTCGTGCCCTCGAGGCCAGCCGCCACCCGTTGTACCGCCTCTTGGATAACCTGCTCGTCCTCGGGGCTGACGACGAACGTGATGGCCCGCAGGCCGGTGCCCGCGTCGGCTTGCCTCCCAAGGTCGGCCAGCAGGTCCTCAAGGTTGAGGTCAAGGAGTTCCAGGCTCTGGCGGATGAGCGCGGCGCTCTCGGGGAGAAGCTGGGCGAGATCTTCTGGGGAGGCCAAATCGGTCAGTTCTCGCAGCAACTCTGCCCGCTTCAGCGGGTCATCCTGGCCTTCCAAGCGGTTGAGGGTAGCGAGCAAGATGAGGGCTGTGCGGTCATCGCAGGGCCAGACGTAACAGAGAGCGCCGTCGTGGCCCAGGCGCTTGAGCACCTCCCACCGCTGATGGCCGTCGAGGATCTGGTAGCAGCCCGGCTCCTCCGGATGAGGACGGACCACCAGGGGAGGATAGTTTCCCTCACGGTCGATATTTGCAGCCAGCTTGTCCAGCCGTTCCTCCTCCATGACGTTGGCGTTCGCCGGGTGAGGGCGCAGGCGGGCCAGGGGGACCCGTACCAGGTGTGCGGTGCGCCGAGAACCGGCGTCACTGCGTGCCGAGGACAATGAACTCGTGGTTTCTGGCATTTTTCCCCTCCGTTGCGATAGAGCCCAGGTGCCGGTAGGGCACCTCGACTGCTTTGACCTCGGGCCGATGGGAACGGAGCAAATCTTTCAGTTGTTGGAGGCTGAAAGCAGCGTTGTTCAAGGAGACCAGCCAGGTCGGGATGTCCCGGCAGGCGTCGAACAAACTGATCAGCATCTCGGTGTCGGTTGAGAAGGGACTGGTGGGCCTGGTTTCGCCCTCCAGCAGTTCATCGAGGACTTCGTACTCGCGCTCGTAAGCAGTGGTGGTGGGATATGGAGGGTCTAGGTAGACCACGTCCCCCGCCGTGTGGGCGAGGAAGGCAAGGGCGTCCTGCTGCGATGCCGAGCCCTGGCCGGGAAAGACGCCCAGATTTATCTCCTGGGCCAGGCGCCAGAGCGCCGCCGGCCGCAGGAGTTCCTGGCTGCGCAGGTAGTGACCGACCCGGCGGGGACTTACCCGATCATAGTCACCCCCGGAAGCGGCGCGCGCGTCGGTGCCTCGGAGCATAGACATGGGCTGGATGCGCAGGGCCCACTTGACGAGGAGGACAAGGGCTAGCGAGCGCTTCGGTTCGGGAAAGAGGCCGGACCGTACCCACCAGAGTGCTCGGTCGAGCAACCGGGCGTGGTCGGGTGGGAATACAGATGGGCTGTAGCGCTGCTCGGCGCTGCGCGGATAGGGCTCGTGGGGCTCCTGAGTGAGAAGAGCCACGTCGGCCGCTGTCAGCGTGACCGTGCTGTTGGCGACAAGGGCGCGGCCAACTACGGCGGAGCGCAAGGCCAGGTCGTTGCAGGCCACCCGGACGCCTTGCGCTTTGGCGAAGAGGCTGACACTGCCGCCGCCTAAGAAGGGATCCAGCAGGGTGAGGGAAGGCCATCGTTCCCGTGGAACACTGGTCGCCAAGAGAGCGAAGATCAGCCGGCATAGCCGGCGTTTGCCACCAAGATAGGCGGGCAGGGCGTTAGACAACTTCCCCATATTCGATCTTCTCCTTGGTCATAGCAACCTCCTCCTGCTCGTCAGGGTTGTGGCGGTTGGGAACCAGGAACCCTATGTCGATAGCTGGCCTGTCCAGCAAGCCGATCGGCGACACTTCCAGGCTCTCCAGGCGGTGAACCTGGCTCTGTCCTTTCCTGCTCTTGTCCTCTCTCACCACTTGCCCCCTGAATACAAAAGCGCCTACCTCCGACCCGACTCCGCTCTGGGAGGATTTGTGGGCCGCTCGGTAGGCGCTCTAGCCTAAATGTTCTATTATCTACCTTTCAGTCTTACACACTTGGTGTGAGAAGTCAACCCGTCTGTCATCCCCACCTCCGCAGGTATCTCGACGCCCTCCGGTAGCTCCTCAACGTCAACAGCGATGAGATGGGCCAAGCCCTTTACGCTGAAGCGGATGTACTTGGCCGACTCGATGTCCACACACAGGTCGCCGTCGAGGACATGCACGGTGATGACTCAGCAGGATGCATGTGTGGTATCCTTTTCCAACGAAAGGTCAGGCTCCGCCTTGATGAAGGCGGTCACGCTGACAGAATTGCGAGCATGACAAGCCACTGCTGCATCGAGACCCCTGCGGCGACCATACACCCACTAGAATCGCATCCCGACTTGGTTGGCCTGGACTACCAGAGCAACGCTGATTTCATGGCCAAGTGGGGGCGTACAACGAAGAAGGTACAGTTCACCAGCTCCAACTCCGAGATGACCTTGACCTTCAAGCACTTCTGCGCAGCCTTTGGGCCGGAGGGTGTGTATTGGGTGCAGCGCTTCCTGCGTGCCGCATTCCCCGACTGGACCTTGCCGCGGGAGTTCTATGCCGATCTTGAGGTCCGCCTGTGGCCACCGCGGCTAAGGCTGAAAAAGCATCGATTTGCCCCGAGCAAAGCTCGGCAAGCACAGTTGAGGCGCTACGTAATCCAGGTGGGCGATGACGCCTTCTCCCATCTCTCCGGTCAAGAACGGGGCGAAGCCGCTGGGAGCCTCCATGCCAAGCTTGCCGCGAGCTCCAAGATCTGGGAGGGAGACACCGAGCCCGATGCGGTGATACGGCTAGGGCAGCATCTTCTGGTGCTGGTCGAGGCGAAGAGATATTCGCCCCTGGGAACCTCAACGCGCTACGACTCGGCCCGGGATCAAGTCATCAGGAACCTTGACGTCGCCTTCGCAACGGCGAACCGCGCCGGCATTGAACGGGCGGCGGTGGTGGTCGTGGGCCCATCTGTTCCCACCGACTGCTGCTCCTGGGAGCTGGTCGACCGCTATCAAGGCAACCCGGTTGCGATCAAAGAGGCTCTTCTCTTCAGAGGGCCTCGCGAGGACGTGTCCGACGAACTGGTAGCCCTGATGGCGCGCTCCCTCTCCCGCCTGACGTGGGATGAACTGGCTGCCTTGAGCCACTGACGGGCGGGGGCCGGTTTGCCTCTGCCAACTCGCCTCTTGACTTCCTTGCCCATTCGAGTGATGTCTGTCTATCGACGGCGTCCAACGACCCCGGCCGGTCGGCAGGACGACATAACTCGGAGAAGGAGGTGCATCATGACCAGCAAGCGTCAGCGCAAGAAGATCGCCCGCCAGCTGCCGCCTGTGGGCACCACTCTCACCGGCAGATCCAAGGGGCAGACCCACACCGCTGTGATCGTGGAGGCGAAGGACCGCCCCGCTGGAAGGGCGGTCAAGTACGGCGACCAGCTCTTCCCCTCCCTCAGCGCCGCGGCCAAGGCCGTCACCGGCCATTCCGCTAACGGCTGGCGCTTCTGGCGCACCGCAGAGACAGACGAGCAGTAGCCCTCCAGCCGTCCTCGATCGACCGGCCACCGGGCCACGCCCAGGCTCGGTGGCCGGCGGTCTTGGCCCTTCGACTCTTTCCCAATATCTCCCAAATCCGGGCACTGTGGGCTTGACTTCTCGCCCGGACAGAGCGTCCATGTACGTGTACCAGGTACGTTGCACCAGGTGAAACAAAGATGACGATGCAGACGACGCTCAACCAGGATCAACATCTCGGAAGCCTGATCGACCTCTACCTCCTGCGGTGCCAGGTGGAGGGCAAGTCGCCCAATACCATCACCGCCTACCGGGAGACCCTGGCCCTCTTCCAGGGCATCGCCGGGGAGGAGGGCTTCCCGGAGGGCGTTCGGGCCATAACCCCGGCCCACATCTACGCCTACTTGGGCCGCATCGGCAGCAACGGCGCTAGCCTGGAGACGCGGCACCGCCGCCATCGCGAGGTCCGGTTCCTGTTCTCTTGGC
>CAZXAF010000095.1:0-6290 GCA_964638905.1 uncultured Dehalococcoidia bacterium | reverse complement strand
GTCTACCTGGCGCCGTCGCAGTTCGAGGCGGGCTTCCTCTCGCTGGCCCACAGCGCGCAGGACATCGAGCGCACCATCCAGGCGGCAGAACAGGCGTTCGCAGCGCTCAGCGGGTAGCGGCTCGATCGATCTGAGGGTGCGCTCCCCTCCCCATCTATCCCACCACGAACACCTGCGTCTTCCAGATCTGCGACGGCGCGTTGCGCAGGGCCTCGTACCGGGGCTTGGCCACGCTCAGGATTCGGCCCATCGTCTTGTCCGAAAGCCCTCGCAGATACTCGCACCGCTTGAGGAAGGCGAGCAGGGTCAGCCTGTCGCCGCCCAGGAAGACGTAGTCGAGCCGCTTCTCGTAGTCGGCGAACTTGGTTGTCACCACCGAGCACGCCTTGTCGAATAGCTCCCGAGCCTGCTCTTCCCTTCGCCGCGCGAAGCGCCGCTGGGACCGGCCGCCGGCCTTGTGCCTCGCCTTGACGAACCTGGTGCCCGTCTTGGAGGTGAGCAGCCGCTCGCCCTCGAAGACGCCGACGGAGTATCCCCCCAGCCTCAAGAGCACGACCCCCAGCAGGTACTTCCTATCGAGCAGCGCCCGCAGGTGGGAAGCGTCCCAGGCCGGAAACGACTGGTTCAGGTCGATGGGGAAAGGCGGCAGGAGCACATACCTGCGGTCGTCGCTCCAGAACAGAACGAGGCCCGTCTCGGACTCGACAAGGCTGGCGGGAAGGCCCTCTATCTCCTGCAGCCAGCCGCCGCAGGCATCGGCAACCGACCCCAGATAGGGAAACAGTTGGCCCTGCTTGACGTACAGAGCAAGGCTATCGCCTTCCGGCTGACCCAGGTCGGCCAGCCAGCGCTCCAGTCTACTCCGCGTCAGGTAGTGACGCTCGGCAACCTCCACCATACGCCCGATTTGGAGCCCCGCCAGCGAGACGGCGCTTGGCACTCCTCAGGCGCACGTCACTCGACCGGCTCCCGGCTCTGAGCCCGCTCCCGCTCGATGAGTTCGCGCCGCAGGATCTCCCCCGTGCGGGTCTTGGGTATCTCCCACACGAACTCCACCTCCCTGATCCGCTTATGGGGCGCTACCCGATCCTCCACGAACTGGATGATGTCCGTGGTGGTCGGACGCTGGCCGGGCCGGGCGACCACGAAGGCCTTGGGGACCTCCCCGGCAATGGCGTCGCTCTTGGGAATGACGGCGGCGTCCATAACCGAGGGGTGCAGACGAAGGACGGTCTCCAGCTCAGCGGGAGCAATCTGATAGCCCTTGTAGTTTATAGTGTCCTTCTTGCGGTCCAGCACATACACGTAGCTGTCCTCGTCAAAGCGACAGATATCGCCCGTCCGCAGCCAGCCATCGGCCGTGATGGCGTCGGCAGTGGCCTCGGGCTGGTTCCAGTAACCCTGCATGACCTGAGGCCCCTGGATGAGCAGTTCGCCAACCTCGCCGGTGGACAGCTCTTCACCCGTCTCCGTGCTCACCACCTTCTCCACAGTGTCGCTGACAGGCGGCCCCACGGATTCGAGCTTCGGTCGACTCAGGGGGTTCACGTTGGTAGTGGGGCTGGCCTCGGTGAGGCCGTAGCCCTGGATGACCGGGCACATGAACAGACGCTGGGCATGCTCGGCAGTGCGCGGCGCCAGGGGAGCAGCACCGGAGATCATCAAGCGCAGGGAGGAAGTGTCGTACTTCTGGCCTTGCTCCACCAGGTCGATGAGGCTGCGCAGGGCCGGCGGCACGACGAACAGGTCGGTGACGCTGTACTTGTGGATCAGGTAGAGAACCAGATGCGCGTCGAAGCTGGGGATGATGACTTGAACGGTGGCATTAGCCAGGCCGACGCTCATGACTGGTATGAGCCCGAAGATGTGGTGAAAGGGGAGGAAGTCGAGGCTGACCGCGCCCGGCTGCGCCAGGTCGGCGGCAAGGCTCTGACGAACGTTGCTGCAGACGTTCTGATGGGTGAGCATGACACCCTTGGGCAGGCCGGTGGTGCCGCTGGAGTAAGGAAGGGCGGCCAGATCCTTGTCCGGGTCGATAGCCACGGTCTCGCCGTAGCCACTCGCCTCGGCGGCTATGTCCCAGGTGTCGCCGATGGGGTAGATGCGGCGAAGCGCCGGCAGCTCGCCTTTCACCATGTCCACGATGGGCAACAAGGCACGCATCCCGAACAGGGCGACGGCACCGGAATCGCCGAGCTGGTGGACCACCTCTCGCTCTCTGTAAGTTGGGTTCACGGTGGTGACCACGCCGCCGGCCAGCAGAATGCCGTGCACGACGACCACGTACTCCGGGCAGTTGACCGCGAAGATGGCCACCACTTCTCCTTTGCGTATGTTGACCTCATCCTGCAGCAACCGGGCAATGCGACGGGAAGCATCCCAAACCGCCTCGAAGCTGTAGAACCGCTCGTCGGGGCCGATCAGGGCAGTCTTATCGGGCTGTTGCTCAGCGCCTTCTCGCAGGCAGTCGGATAGCTGCCGCTTCGGGTAAGGTGCTAGGCTGGGCCACGGACCAGTGATCGTCATTTCACACCTCCGTAGACTAGATCCCGCTCACTTCGCGGGCAGCTAGATCTCCTTCCGCAGCGCCTCATAGGCAGTCTTTATTTCGTCCACAGAGGCCCCATCCTCCAGCGTAGTGACGTCGCCGATGACCGTCCCGGTGGCCACCGCCTTGAGCAGTCGCCGCATGATCTTACCGCTGCGGGTCTTGGGCAGCTTACCGACGAAGAACACGCGCTCCGGTGCGGCAATCGGCCCGATGGTCTTCCGGATGTGGTCTTTGATCTCCTTCTCAAGCTCGGACGAAGGCTCATAACCCTCTCGGAGAATGGCGAAAATGACGATGGCCTCGCCCTTCACCGTATCGGGCTTGCTGACAGCCGCCGCCTCCGCGACGGGGCCGAAGGCGACAGTAGCGTTCTCCAGCTCCAGCGTTCCCAGTCGGTGTCCGGCCACCTTGATCACCTCGTCGGCCCGCCCGAGCAGCCAGAAGTAGCCGTCCTCGTCCTGGATGGAGTAGTCGCCAGTGTAGTAGTTACCGGGGAAGCGGCTCCAATATACCTCCTTGTACCTCTCGGAATCGCCGTAGAGGGTCATGAGCATGGCGGGCCACGGCTTCTTGATGACCAGCAGCCCTCGCTCGCCCGGCGCCGCTGGTTCGCCCTTTTCGTTCACCACCTGGGGCTCGATGCCGGGCAGGGGGAAGCTGGCCGAACCGGGCTTCGCGGGCGGTAGCTCGATGGCCGGCGCCTGGGATATCAGTATGCCGCCGGTCTCGGTCTGCCACCAAGTGTCCACGATGGGGCAGCGCTCGCCGCCGACGTGCTTGAAGTACCACAGCCACGCCTCGGGGTTGATGGGCTCTCCCACCGACCCCAGCAGGTCCAGGCTATCCAGGTCGTACTTGGCCAGCCACTCCTCGCCGGCCTGCATGAACATGCGAACGGCCGTAGGCGATGTGTACAGGATGTTGACCCGATAGGTCTGGACAATATCCCACCAGCGACCCAGATCGGGATAGTTGGGCGCACCCTCGTACATGACACTGGTGACGCCGAAAGCCAGGGGAGCATACACGATGTAGGTGTGGCCGGTAACCCAACCGATGTCCGCCGTACACCAATATACGCTGTCTTCTCTAGGATCAAACACCCACTTGAAGGTGGAGTGGGTGTACACCATATAGCCGCCGGTGCTGTGCACGACACCCTTGGGCTTCCCGGTGGTGCCCGAGGTGTAGAGGACGTACAGAGGGTGGCTGGCCTCCACCGGGACCGGATCCACCCTGTCCGACGCTTCCGAAAGCAGGTGATGATACCAGAAGTCCCTGCCCGACTTCATCTCCACTTCGAGGCCAACCCGGTTGACCACCACTGCCTTCTCCACGCAGGGCGCAAGAGCCATCGCCTCGTCCGCTGTCCCTTTGAGAGGAACGGGCGAGCCCCGGCGATAGCCACCGTCGGCGGTGACCAGAACCTTGGCATCCACGTCGTTGATTCGATCCGCCAGCGACTGGCCGGTAAAGCCGGAAAAGACAACGGTGAACGTGGCGCCGATGCGGCTGCAGGCCAGCATGAAGATAGGCAGCTCCGGGATCATCGGCAGATAGATCGCCACCTTGTCGCCTTTGACCACGCCCAGGTTCTTCAGCACCGATGCGCAGCGGTTGACCTCTCGATAAAGGGTGGCGTAGCTCAGGACGCGGGTATCCCCGGGCTCACCCTCCCAGTAAAGGGCCACTTTGTTCTTCTTCCCGCCCTCGACGTGGCGGTCGAGGCAGAGATAGCTGGCGTTGAGCTCACCTCCCACGAACCAACGGGCAAAGGGCAAATCCCATTCCAACACTTTGTCCCAGGTACGGAACCAATGGAGCTTGCGAGCCTCTTCCGCCCAGAACTCCTCAGGATCGCGAATAGACTTGTCGTACAGTTCAAAATATCTCTTACGTGCCCACACTTTGGACTCCTGGACCATGGAGCTGGTCATCCCAAAATCACCTCCCGAGCTTACAGTCTACCAACTCTCCAACGTTGCGAATAGAGGGAAAGCAATAAATACAGGACGAGATGTTGAGGCCGACCAGGCACAGGGTCAGTACCCCCGGTGTCTCCGAAGGGCCAACCTTGGGGCCCGCGTGTGGTTTGCCTTGCTCTGAGCTAGCGCTGCCGCCACAGGCGGCCGATGGGTATGACCGCCAGCATGGGGACCACCGCCGTCAAAGCGAGGGTGGCAGCCAAGGGGCTACCGCCGCTGCCTCTGTCGGACGGCACGGCTGCGGCGGACGCCAGACTCTGCTCCGCACCAGACGTAGCTTGCCCGACGAGGATATCGATCTCGTACCAGGCCGAGCTCGCCTTGGGATTGTCGTCAAATTCGATGACGAGCTGGAAGCCGTTTGAGGCGCTGGGAGATTCAACAACCTCGCAGCTATTTCTGCAGCCGTCGCCGACCTCCTCTATACCTATGAAGTCCTCCATCGACGGCAGGGACGGGTCGGGACTCAGTATCGACGACAGGCAACCGTGGCAATTCCGGTTCTCAGCATCGGGAATGTCCGGCCAGTCTGGTAACCACGGGGCACCATTGACATACGTCGGGTAGTTCGTACCATTTTGACGCCCCGGAGCGGCATTGTCGAAGTGCTGCCACTGGACGGTATTGTCCCCTATGATGAGCCTGCTTCTTCCGTCGATATCCGCCCTGATGTTGACCACCTCGCTCGTCGTCGGCGTAGAGGTGGACGTTGGCGTGACACCGCTCAGATTGAAGGCTAGGGCGCCGCTGGCTCCTTCTGCCCCACCTGCCTGGAAGTAGTAGGTAGTGCCTGAAACGACGTCCAGACTGATCTGTGACTGCAGGCCGCCCCCGCTGTCGTCGTTGCAGTCAACCACGCTGAGGGAACCGAGCGACGGCCCGACGTAGGCAGCGAGGACAGTGTCGAAGTCGCTGCCGAAGGTGTCAGCCACGAGCGTGCCTGTCGAGCCGGCGGTGTAGGCGTACCAAACGGTGCGGCCTACGTCGGCACAGGGCTCAGGTTCGCCGGGCTCCTCTGTGGCCCAGTCGGTACCTTGGCTATACGCGAACGGCGAGGCCGCCGCCATAGCGTCGGCGAAATCATCGTTCGGCGGCGGCGGCGGGCAGTCCACAACAGTGGGCACAGTCAGCGGAGGGGGAACGGTGTCGCCACCATCCGGATCATCCAGGAAGCCTCGGCCTTGCCTGTTCAAAGTCAGGGTGCCGTCCTCATCCACCATGATGTTAACGACACGCCAGATGTCCAGCCCGGTGCCGCCTGCGCCTGGTTCGGATCCAACGACGTACCGCCCTCGTTGCACCGATCCGCTGAACACCGTGACCACCGCATCGGACGACCCGAACTCCGGCGCGCCGTTCACGTAGTTGTGGACCCAGAAGTCGTACTCGCCTGCTATCCACTGACCGTTGGCTGGCCGGACGGTGATCTCCTCACGCCCCGGGCAAAGCCTCTGATCGCCGTCCATCTCCGCGTAGACGACTGGGTTCATGTCGAGCCGATTGACATGGAAGCGCTCGGTGCTGCCGCAGGTGGGCCCCGAAAGGTGCGCGTCCAGATCACAGGGCCCTTCCCCCCAGGTGAGCACCACACGGAGGTCGCCAGTCGCTGGGTATTGTGGCCACGTCGTAGGCGTGGGCGTAGGAATAGGCGTAGGTGTGGGCGTTGGCGTCGGAGTCGGTGTCGGCGAGGGTTGCGGAGGAGCGCCGACGCGCTGCGTGGGAGTGGGCGTGGGTGTGACTGTCGGCGTGGGCGT
>CAZXAF010000094.1:0-6302 GCA_964638905.1 uncultured Dehalococcoidia bacterium | reverse complement strand
CGCTGGCAGAGCTCCTTGCAGAAGGCCTTGCTCCCCTCCAGGTGGGCGGCGGCCTCGCTCGGGCCAAAGGCGGCGATGCCCTCCGATACCAGGCGGTCGACGATGCCCAGGGTGAGGGGCTCCTCCGGCCCGACGACCACCAGGTCGACCTTGTGCTGGCGGGCGGCGCGGACGATGCCCTCGATGTCATTGGCCTTCAGCGGCAGGTTGCGGGCGATCTGGGCGGTGCCGGCGTTGCCCGGCGCGGCCAGCAGCTCATCGACGCGCGGGCTCTGGCGCAGCTTCCAGGCGATTGTGTGCTCGCGGGCACCACCACCGACGATAAGGACGTTCATGGAAGAGAAGTTACTCCCACTCGATGGTCCCCGGCGGCTTGCTGGTGATGTCGTACACTACGCGGTTGACGCCCGGCACCTCGTTGACGATGCGGTTGGAGATGCGGGCCAGCACGTCGTAGGGCAGGCGCGCCCAGTCGGCGGTCATCGCGTCCTCCGCCGTCACGGCGCGCAAGCAGACCACGTGGCCGTAGGTGCGGGCATCGCCCATCACCCCCACGCTGCGGCTGTCGGTGAGGATGGCGAACACCTGCCACAGCTCTCGATAGAGGTCGGCCTTCTTGATCTCGTTCATCACGATCCAGTCGGCGGCGCGCAGGGCCTCCAGCCTATCGCGGCTCAGCTCGCCGATGACCCGGATGGCCAGGCCCGGCCCGGGGAACGGCTGGCGGTAGACCATCATCTCCGGCAGGCCGAGGGCCAGGCCCACCCTGCGCACCTCGTCCTTGAACAGATAGCGCAGCGGCTCGATGAGCCTGAGGCGCATCTTGGCCGGCAGGCCGCCGACGTTGTGATGGCTCTTGATCTTGGCGGCGGCGCCGGAGCCGGCGGCGCTCTCGATGACGTCGGGGTAGGTCGTCCCCTGGGCGATGAAGTCCACCTTGCCCAGCTTGCGGGCCTCGGACTCGAACACGCGGATGAACTCCTCGCCCACCATCTTCCGCTTGGCCTCCGGGCTGGCCACGCCGTCCAGGCAGGCCATGAAGTGATCGCGGGCGTCCACGTAAATCAGGTCGATCTTCATGTGGCGGCGGAAGGTCTCCACCACCCGCTCCGGCTCCTCGCGGCGGAGGAGGCCGTTGTTGACGAAGATGCAGGTGAGCTGTTCGCCCACCGCTCGGTGGATGAGGGCGGCGGTCACCGCCGAGTCGACGCCGCCGGAGAGGGCGCAGATGACGTGGCCGTCGCCCACCTGCCGGTGGATGCTGCGGATGCTCTCCTCGATGAAGCTGGCGGCCGTCCAGTCGCCGCGGCAGCCGCAGACGTTGTACAGGAAGTTGCGCAGGATGGTCTTGCCGTGGGGAGTGTGCACCACCTCCGGGTGGAACTGGAGGCCGATGATCCCGCGGTCGTTGCCCATCACGGCCACCGGCGAATTGTCGGAGTGGGCCAGGGCGCGGAAGCCGGGCGGCAGGTCCACGACTCGATCGGCGTGGCTCATCCAGACGGGCATGCTGGAGGGAAGGCCTTCGAAGATGGGCGCGTCGCGGACGCCCTGGTAGATGATGCTGTGGCCGTACTCCTGCCTGTCGCCGGGGGACACGCGGCCGCCCAACTGGTGGACGAGGGCCTGCATCCCGTAGCAGATGCCCAGCACAGGCAGGCCGCTCTCGAAGACGTAGGGCTGCGCCAGGGGGGCGTTCTCCCCGTAGACGCTGGCCGGGCCGCCGGAGAGGATGAAGCCCTTGGGCTGGAGGCGCTTCACCTTCCGCCAGGGGGCATCATGGGGCAGGACCTCGCAGTAGACGTTGCACTCGCGCACACGGCGGGCGATGAGCATGCTGTATTGCGAGCCGAAGTCGAGGACGACCACCGTCTCCGGGCGGGTAGGGACAGCCGCCGGTGTGGCCGCCGCGGGCTGCTCGCCCTCGCGCTGACGGGCGATCTCCAGATAGGTGGAGACCTCGATATCGTCGCTGGTACGGATGCGGGGGCCAGGCTCATCGCCCATGGTCTGTGCTCTGCTCCTGTGGCTCAAGAGTAGCATCGGGCCTGGGTAGCGTCAAGCAGGATTGAGTAAAAAGTATTCGCACCCTAGCAAAATCGGTGATCCCGTCTTGCTGCCTGTGCTATACTGCATTCTACTGAAATGGTGGGGATGCTGAAGGCTGAAACAGAGGGCGCTCTGGCGGAGGCGGTCGCTGTTCTCAAGGGCGGTGGGTTGCTTGCCTACCCCTCGGACACCGTGTACGGCCTGGGGGCAGCCGTCAGCGACGAGCGGGCGATAGAGAGGCTTTTTGTCGTTAAAGGTAGGCTCTCCGAGAAGGCGCTGTCTCTCCTCCTGGCCGATGCTGAGGACATGGCCCCCTTGTGCGCGGAGGTGCCCCCGGCCGCAAAGCTGCTGGCCGAGCGCTTCTGGCCCGGCGGCCTGACGCTCGTGCTGCGACGATCGCCCGCGTTCCACAGCGCGGCCCTCGGCGGCGATAGCGTAGCCGTGCGGGTGCCCGATCACGCTTTCCTGCGCGAGGTCATCCGCGCCCTCGGCGAGCCGATCACCGGCACCAGCGCCAATCGCTCGGGCCGGCCGAGCTGCCGCACGGCGCAGGAGGTGAAGCGCGAGCTGGGTGACGCCGTCGACCTGATCATCGACGGCGGGCCGAGCCGAGCAGGGCAGGAGTCGACTGTCGTTGACATAACAGACGACACGCCGAAGATCCTGCGGGAAGGCGCCGTATCAAGAACGGACATAGAGAGAGTGGTGGGGGTGGTATCCGTTGCCTAGGGCAATGGGCTGGTTCTCGCTGAGCGATGAGAGGGGATAATGCGAATCGCCATCGGGAATGATCACCGCGGGTTCGCCCTCAAGGAGGCCCTGAAGGAACTCCTGGACGGGCTAGGGCACGAGTGGGTGGACTTCGGCTGCCAGAGCGAGGAGCCGGTGGACTATCCGGATATCGCCCGGCCGCTGGCGGAGGCGGTGGCGGCAGGCGAGTACGAGCGGGGCATCCTGATCTGTGGCAACGGCATCGGCATGAGCATCGCCGCCAACAAGGTGAAGGGAATTCGTGCCGCCCTCTGCGACGACCTGTTCGCCGCTCGCCTGGCCCGTCGGCACAACGACGCCAACGTGCTCTGCATGGGCGCCTGGCGCATCGGCGTCGGCCTAGCCGAGGAGATAGTGAGGGTCTTTCTGAGCGAGGACTTCGATGGCGGGCGCCACGCCCGCCGTTTGGACAAGGTCAGGTCTATGGAGCCGTAGGAGGTGCGCCTTGGCGGTAGGGAGGACTGTTCGCTATGTTGTGCTTGGGCTGGCTCTGGGCGCCGCGGTGGGCGGAGCGGCCGTTTACTTCCTTCTGCGACGTAGCGTGCCCTCCACCAAGGGCTCTGTTCGCCTCAAGGGCCTGGATTCCCCCGTGGAGGTCATCCGCGATCGCTGGGGTGTGCCTCATATCTACGCTGGCAGCGTCAAAGACGTCATGTTCGCCCAGGGATACGTTCACGCCCAGGACCGGCTGTGGGGCATGGATCTGGTCCGGAGGGCGGCCTCGGGGAGGCTAGCCGAAGTATTCGGGCCGATGGCCCTGGAGGCCGACCGTCTGCTGCGGAGGGTGGGCTTGCGTCGCGCCGCCGAGGCTGAACTGGAGCAGTTGGCGGAGGCGATGCGCGAGAACCTGGAGGCCTATGCGGAGGGGGTCAACGCCTTCATCGAGGGGAGCAGGAATCGCCTGCCGCCGGAGTTCTTCATCCTCCGCTACCGGCCCGACCGCTGGACGCCCGTGGACGGCCTGGCCATCGGCAAGTTCGTTGGCTGGAGCCTCTCCGGCAACTGGGACACCGAGATCGTGCGCTCGTGGATAGTGGAGCGGCTGGGGCCTGAGGAGGCCGCTCGCCTGGAGCCGGGCTATCCGCTGGGGGCGCCCCTTATCGTCCCGCCGGGGGCTGAGTGCCGTGGCCTGGGAGCGCCGCTGCTGGAGGAACTGCGCAAGGTGCAGGAGTTGACCGGTGCCAGAGGGGGCGGCAGCAACAACTGGGCGGTGGACGGCGAGAAATCGGCGACGGGCAAGCCGCTGCTGGCCAACGACCCCCACCTGCCCCTGCAGATGCCCAACATCTGGTACGAGGTGCATCTCAACGGCGGCGGTTCCAATGTGATCGGCGCCTCCATTCCCGGCGTGGCGGGGGTCATCATCGGCCACAACGATCGCATCGCCTGGGGCATCACCAATACGATGACCGACGGCGATGACCTATTCGTAGAACGGATCAACCCCAAGAACCCCCGTCAGTACGAGCAGGGCGGCAAGTGGGTGGACGGCGAGATCGTGCGGGAGGAGATCCGCGTGCGCGGTCGGCGCGAGCCGCTGATGGAAGAGGTCCTGGTGACCGGCCACGGGCCGATTATCAGCCCGAGCATCCCCGGCGAGGAGCGAGCACTGGCGTTGCGCACGGTGGTGGCCGAGCCCAGCCAGCACGCCCAGGCCATCCTCTTGTTGAACCGCGCTGGCAACTGGGAGGAGTTCCGCGAGGCCGTGCGTCATTGGCCAGCACCCGCTCAGAACTTCGTCTACGCCGATGTGGAGGGCAACATCGGCTATCAGATGGCCGGCCTGGTGCCCCTGCGGGCCAAGGGCCAGGGGCTGGTGCCCTCGCCTGGCTGGACGGGGGAGTACGACTGGAAGGGCTTCGTCCCCTTCGACGAGCTGCCCTCCGTCCTCAATCCCCCCACGCACTACGTGGCCACAGCCAACAACAAGATCGTCGATGACGATTATCCCCATTTCCTGGGCGCTGAATACTTGGATGGCTACCGCGTCCAGCGCATCGTGGACTTGCTGAAGGCCAGGGACAAGCACTCCCTGGAGGACTTCCGCTCCATACAGGGCGACATCTACTCCATCCCCGGCTGCGAGCTGGCCCAGCACCTCCTCAGCTTGAAGCCCGCCAGTGGGGACGCCAGGCGGGCGCTTAACTTCCTGCGAGTCTGGGACTGCCGGCTCTCGCCGGACAGCGTGGCGGCCACCATCGTGGAGGCCTTCTTCCTCCAGATGCTCCGCAACACGGTGGCCGTAAAGCTCGGTCCTCTCACCGACTACTTCGTTGGCAAGGAGGTACACCCGGCCGTTCCTGATAGCTTCTATTTCTGTCGCTCCGCTTCCTGGCTCTTGGGCCTGATGAAGGAGGCCCCGTCCGATTGGTTCGCCGGCCGGAGCTGGCGCGAGGTGATGGAGCAGAGCCTGGAGGAGGCCGTCGCTGTCCTGCGGCGGCAGCTAGGGGAGGACATGTCCCGCTGGACGTGGGGCCGCGTTCACTACGCCCCCTTCGAGCATGTGCTGGGCCGGGTGCGCGCTCTGCGGCCCCTATTCAACCGTGGCCCGGTGCCGGTGGGCGGCGACATGAACACCGTCGCCCAGGCGGGCTACATCGGCAGTCGGCCCTTTGCGGTCTCCGGCTACACTGCCTCCTACCGCCAGATCATCGACCTGAGCGACTTCGACCGCAGCGTGGCCATCCTGCCCGGCGGCCAGTCGGGTCACCCCGCGAGCCGCCACTACAGTGATATGATCGATGCCTGGCGCTGGCTGGAGTACCACCCCTTGCTCTTCGATCGGAGGGAGATCGAGCAGCAGTCGGCGGGGAAGCTGACGCTGATGCCAGCATAAGGGGCGAGGCCATGAAGAAGACGATCAGTGATATCGACGTTCAGGGCAAGAGGATTCTCCTGCGGGTCGATTTCAACGTGCCCCTCGATCCAGATGACGGTCACGTGCTGGACGACACCCGCATTCGGGCGGCCCTGCCCACCATCGAGTACCTGCGAGAGCGGGGGGCCAGGCTCGTCCTCTGCTCCCACCTGGGGCGGCCCAAAGGCGTCAACGATTCCTTGCGCCTGGCGCCGGTGGCCCGCCGCCTGGGCGAGTTGCTGGGCTCGCCGGTGAAGACGACCGACGACTGCGTGGGGTCGAAGGTGGAGGAGGCTGCGCACGCCCTCGGCCCCGGCGAACTGCTCCTTCTGGAGAACCTGCGCTTTCACCCCGAGGAGGAGGCCAACGACCCCGATTTCGCTCGTGCCCTGGCCTCCCTGGCCGACGTCTACGTCAACGACGCCTTCGGCACCGCCCATCGCGCCCACGCCTCCACAGCGGGGGTGGCCGCCTACCTCCCCGCTGTAGCGGGGTTCCTCATGGAGAAGGAGCTGACCTTCCTGGGCAAGGCCCTGGCCAGCCCCGATAGGCCCTTCGCGGCGGTCATCGGCGGGGCCAAGATCAGCACCAAGATGGGCGTGCTGGAGAACCTGCTGGAGAAGGT
>CAZXAF010000093.1:0-6428 GCA_964638905.1 uncultured Dehalococcoidia bacterium | reverse complement strand
TCAGCAATCATCGTTCGCGTGAGCACCTGGTTAGGGTGGCGCATCAGGTATTCCAGGAGCGCGAACTCCTTCGTGGTGAGGTCTATGCGCGCCCTCTGCCGGCAAACCTCCCGTGTTACCGTATCCAGCGTCAGGTCGCCCACCTGCAGGGCCGTCCCCAGGGCGACCGGCTCCCGTCGCGTGAGGGCACGCAGGCGCGCCAGTAACTCGGCAAACGCGAACGGCTTCACCAAATAGTCGTCGGCGCCGCTATCCAGTCCCCGAACCCGGTCCTCCACGGCGTCCCGGGCCGTCAGCATGAGGATCGGCGTTCGCAGACGCCGGTCTCGCAGCGTGCGGCAGACTTCGATGCCGTCGCGAACAGGAAGCATCACGTCCAGGATGATGACGTCGTAGTCCGCCACGTCGGTCCACTGCAACGCCTCATCCCCATCATAGGCTACGTCGACGGCGTAGCCCTGTTCGGACAGCCCTCTGCACACGAAGTCGGCAATCCGACGTTCGTCTTCGACTACGAGTACACGCATATCAGATGCTAAAGGGGAACTGTTCTCTTGGTCAGTATAAGCCCCAAAGATGAAGCGAGCATTAACTCTCAGAAGGCATTCGTTATCTCTCCCAGGCCTGACGCCCATGTATTCGCCAGCCCGGGCTGGGCTTCCCGTGCACCGCGGCGTAGTCCTCGTGCCCAGCGCCTTCCTTCTAGCGACGGGGCCATGATGAAAGTACGGGGGACGCTGCTTCGGCGCGGTCGGCTGGCGATAACGCGCACCAAGTGGGGGGAATAGAGGATTGCCGGACTTTGGCTGGAGGGCCGGGTGAGATTCGAACCCACGACTCCCGGATTAAAAGTCCGGGATCCTCCGATGAGCGAGCCCCGACCGCCTGCTTGAAAAGCAGAAGACCGCCCTTCGGCGGCCCTTGCCTTGCGTGTGTTGTAACGTCTAATCGGCCCTGGAGCGGGAGACGGGAATCGAACCCGCGACAACCTGCTTGGAAGGAAGAAGGTCACCCCTCACAACAGGCCTAGTTGTTAACCCCTCAGATTCAAAAATCGGGGTGAAACCGGGGTAAAATCGGGGTGGAAATCAGCTCTCGCCGAAACCGCCCGATGGGAACAATTGTTCAAGGGAAAATGCAGGTGCCTCAAGGATGGGCCGTGGCAGTCCAGTTTGGCAGCGGAGCGCGCTCAACGTCCACCAGGAGCTCCCTTGCCAAGTCACGCGCTCTTCGCCGACTTCCTTGGTTTCGTGTCGAACAGCTTGAGCACCCGCTCCCGAAGGTAGCGCTGCACGAACGAGTTCACGGTGCCGTCCGGGTACAGCACTCGATTGCCGACAAGGGGCTTTAGCTTACGTTCGATGAGCGGGACCGTTAGGCCGCTCCTCTCAGCCAGGTCGGCGAGGGAATAGCCAGCGTTAGCCCACAGCCAGTCCCATATCTCGTGTTCCGATTCACCTGGGCAAGGCGATGGCTTCTCAGCCAGTCGCACATCAAGGCTGGTCCAGGCCACGACGATCTTCGTGAACTCAGGATCGTCCGCGACAAGGAGCACAACCTCTGGGTTCTCGTTCTCCTTGAACCGCCGAAGTCGCTCCGTAACGAGATCGTTTCCCATAGCACTTTGCCCCAAACGTGAACCTCCAAGGAAGTGCCTTCACGCAGCCGGGTCGGGCCTACACTGAGCAAGATAGAAGCGGGCAAGCCGGACAAGTGCTTGACCGCCGGAGATTTCCTCGTCTGCGGAGGCTCGAATCGTGTCGAGCGCAAGATTGACCTCTTTGGCCTCAGCCTCTTCCAATACGAAGTCGAGGATGACGGGCAAGCGAGACTCGTGCTTATCAGAGGCACCGCCAGCAACGAGGTCTTCTGGCTCCAGACGCGACAAACGCTCCAACTCTTCAAGCTGACGTCGGTCGTCAGGAAGCAGCGCCGAAAGGTCAGCAATGTCGAAGGTTCCGAGAAGGCCTTCGAGGAGTGCCGCTCGCCGTTCAGGAACGTCGCTGCCAGCGAGCCGATTGAGGGTGGCGAGATAGAGCCTCGCCTGATCGTCGTCCACGTCCCAGACGACGCAGCGTACTGACTGATGTCCGATGGCACGGAGGACGCGAAGTCGGTTGTGGCCGTTGAGCACCTCATATTTTCCTTCCGCGCTGGGGTGCGGCCGGACGGTCAGCGGCTCGTACTTCCCCGTGCGTTCGATATGCCGTCGCAGCTTCCTAAGCATCTCGGCGGTCATGTGGTTGCTGTTTTCGGGATGCGCAACGAGGCAATCGATCGGAATGTCTTGCAACGTGGCATCCACCTTTTGCCCTCCCTGGAAGACTCATGAGATAAGCAGCGGCTGGACAGCGCAGGCTTGGCGTCTGGGCCAGGTGCCGGCGATGTTGCAGGAGTCGCGTGACAGATCCGGGTTCTTGCAGGCGCAGACGCTCAGTTCGATACCGTGGGCCTGCGCCGCGGTCCGCATCCGGGCGAAGATCTCGCGCCTGGCTTCAAAAGACAGCCCCTGTATGGGCAGCGGGCTGCCGCGCATGAGCCCTTGCTGCCCATCTCGATAGGCGTCGAGGAGCGACGTCAGCATCTCTTTATCGGAAACGTTCCTTCTGAGTGACTGAAGGATGGCACGTCTGAGGAAGAGCACACCTGCTGCCGCCCGCCTAACTCCCACCTGCGCCAGTGCGGCAAAGAGGCGATCGGCTGCAGCGGGAGCATCGGTCAGGGTTGGCAAGATAGGGTCGAGCCGGGCCTCGGTCGGCACGCCTCCCGCGATCAACGCTTCTATTTGCTCCAGGCGTCTTCGCGGGCTGGCCGCGTAGGGCTCAAAGGTTCTCACGATATCCTCGTCTAGAGAGATGATCCCGATTTGCGCCCGAACCAGCTCCGCGTGCTCGATGAGCAGATGCAACATGTCATCAGGGATGTGCCCTTTGGTTAGAAACGCGACCCCAATGCCTTGGCTGAAGAGGAACTTGAGCACCGCCTCAGCCAGTTCGAGAACTTCCGGCGCCGGCTGGAACAGATCGCTCGAAGGGCTGAAGTAGACCGCCTGGGGCTTCGTACGCCGCCGGGCAAGTTCATCCTGCAGCTTCTCCAGGGTGTTCTCGTACAAGATGATGGTTCTCTCGCCGGGATAGTTACGATAGCTGCGGATGTAGCAGTAGGCGCAGCCGTGCAAGCAGCCAGCCGTGAGGTTGATGGTCGGCACGGCTGAGAGGCAAGCGAGGCTCGATGGCGTCAGGACTGACGATTTCCGCTCTGCCCTGATGACGGTTACCACAGCCGTTCTCCTGACACCGGCGGCTCGTTGCCGGCTCTGGGCCAGAGCACGTAGGCGTAGTTTGCGGTGAGGCCCATCGCTTTCGTCATGTCACAGGCTGCCAGCCTGTGGAGCGAAAACGTTCGCAGATGTTCGACAAGCTCGCTTGGCCTCAAATCAGCGTCCTCCACAATCAGGTAGCCGCAATGCTCCAGCAGCCGCGCCAGGACACTCGCACCGTCCGCTGCGACCAGGCATTCAGGATCGAGCGTCTTCACGGCTAAGCACACTTCGTCCTCTCCTATCTCCCCCACGCTTTGGCCACCCGCCGCGAGTCTCAACGCCGCGTAATATTGCGAAAGCGAGGCCTGCGCGAAGGCGCGACCTTTCGCCAGCGCTACCCGTGAGTACGACACCATCAGGCCCTCCGCCCCCGGCCCGCCAGCGCCCAAGCAGTAGCCGGGCAGGTATCTACCCTCTCCAAACAACTCAGGGGCAACGACAGCGGATGGTAGCACATCTGTGCGAAGATTGTCAATGGAGAAATGCCCCAGAGCGTCAAAGACCTTCAATACCAACGCCACGCGAAGGCCGGAGGAAATAGGCAGCGGACGGGGCCGCGCGAGCCAACGGCGATAGTCATCGCCCAGGAACATCAGGCTGTCAATAGAGCTCCTGAGGTGAGCAGTGCGAAAGAACCGTGCCGGGTCGGCGAGACACAGGTCGATGAACCAGAGCCGAAGTCGGGCGGGAGAACCCGACGCCCGTCCCCAGCCGATGAGCTTTCGGCAAAGAGCAGCCGTCAGGGCGCCACTGCCTGCCCCAACATCGACGATTTCGACTCTTCCTGGACCTGACCGATCGGCATAGGCAGCCTGGGTAATCGGCTCGAAAGCTTTGTGCCAGAGGCGCTCTGAGCGCTCCTTGACGAAGGGATCCCTGCCAGAACCCAGGGTCTTCGCCAACAAGCCTACCAACCTCAAGCTCGCCGGAAGCAGTGTCGGTGAATTCGAAAGGTAGACGAAAAGAGACATTGGCGAAGTTGGTGAAGGCCAGTACTGCCGATAATGAGAAAACAAGCTGGCCGAGGCACCGTCGCCAACGGCGATTAGCGGCAGGAAACGGGTGTCATCTGGCACGTCCGGCCATTTGAGCTTAGCCAGCAGATAGCAGGGGTTCCGCAGCGTCGCTGTCCCGGCCGCCAGGACTTGTGAGCCGAGAGCTGGCGCCTTTAATCCGAAACACTCGAAGCCCACGACAGCTCGCAGCGCGTGCTCCCATGGGGACGAATGCTGCTTCTGGCCGCGCATCGCCAACACCAGATCCAGCAAGCTGAAGTACCGGAAGCAGTACTCTCGCTGCAACGACCGGTCGAACCCGGAGCGGATGTAATCCTGCCAGGCGGCATGAAGCGCATCGAGCGCTCGGTCGATCTGCCGTTTGGCGAGCTGACGCACCGGTGCCCAGAATGTCTCCCAATCCTGCGTCTCCGGAACAAGGCGCCCGTCGGACGCAATGTCTAGTCTAGTAAGGAGAACTGGAGCTTCGAGCAGCGACAACAGGCGGCCTCGCCCTCGAAGCCGCAAGAGGGACCTATGCTCGTTGAAGCCCTTGCCCCGCTCGTTCATGGAGGAATCCGAGAGAGCGCGAGGAGCGGCATGCAGGACGAACTCTCCAGCGCTCCCCATCAGCACTACTCAGCCTAGGGCTTCGCTGCCCAGAATGCGAAGTGGTTAGTGTCACCCCAGCACCCCTGATGAACTGAGGGTATCGCCTGGAAAAAATGGGCGAGCAGTGCTGCAGGAGCGTTCCCCAGCGGAGCTTCAGGCGCAGGCCAGAACCGAAGAGACCCGATTTCAGCCGTCGAGTAAGAAGAATCACCCGTCGCAAGTCCACCCTGAGGGAAACGCACGCATTGTGCTAGAGGCCTTTCCGGTTGAGCAGCGGGTGAGCGAGTTCTGCCGCCGGGAGGGTATCCGCCGGTGGTTTGGAGGGCCGGGTGGGATTGGAAGCCACGACTCTCGGATCAAAAGTCCGGGGATCTTCTGCTCAGCTAACAACTCAAGGGCGCGAAGAGCCGCCAGGGGGTTAACGATATGCTGTGGGGGTAGACCAAAGGAGCTCTGATGACCTGCCTGAAAAGCAGAAGACCGCCCTTCGGCGGCCCTCGCCTTGCATGCGTTGTAAGTCTAGTCCGACGTGGAGCGGGAGACGGGAATCGAACCCGCGACAACCTGCTTGGAAGGAACAAGGTCACCCCCAAAACAGACCTAATTGTTAACCCCTCAGATTCAAAAATCGGGGTGAAACCGGGGTAAGATCAGGGTGAAATCGAGCCCTCACGGGAACCGGCGGTTGGCCGCCAATTGCCAAGGCCCCAGATTCAAAACTGCGGTGAATCTTCGGTAGACCTTCGGTGGCCCGACAGCGGCGATCGCCAGACCTGCCGGGGGCTCAATTGCTAAGGCTTCACATTCAGAATCCAGAATGAAACCGGGGTGCATTTCAAGGATGGGCGGCTCCGGCGGGCTGGCCTTCTCTCATCGCATCCGCTCCCCCATCCGATCCGCCGGGCTGAACCGCTCATGGGCCCGCGCCGCCTTCTCCGCATCGTAGGTCGCCGAGTACCGCCGCACCATCGCCGGCGTGCTGTGGCCCAGAAGGTACTGTACGTCCAACTCCCTCGCCTCGTTCTCGATGGCCCAGGTGGCGAACGTGTGCCGAAACCGGTGCACCTTCACCTTCTCCACACCTCCCTGCTTGCCCAGCCGCCTCAGGAAGATCAGCACCGAATGAGAGCTCATCCTGTCCCCATCTCTCGACAGGAACAGTAGGCCGGGCTCCCTGCCCCGGAACCGCTCCAAGTAGTCCTCCACCGCCTCGCCGGCCTTAGTGCCGAACCGCACCACCCGCTGCTTGTTCCCCTTCCCGTGCAGCACCCTCAGGCGCTGCCCCTCCAGGTCCAGGTCGCCCAGGTCCAGGCTCACAAGCTCCGTCCGCCGCACACCCGTGTCCAGAAGGACCAAGATCATCGCCCGGTTCCGACTGCCCCAGCAGTAACGGGTGTCGCAGCGGGCCAACAGCCTCTCGATCTCCTCCGCCGTGTAGGGCTGCACGATCTTCTGCGGCAATCGAATGTTCTTGATCTGGGCGAAGGGGCTCTCCTCTA
>CAZXAF010000092.1:0-6436 GCA_964638905.1 uncultured Dehalococcoidia bacterium | reverse complement strand
TGACCAGAGCGATCGCCCCGATGGTGACACCGACCAGCGCTGCCAGCACCAGGCCGGGCACCTGGAGGAAGGTCTCAGCGTTATCGCGAGCCGCCCTCGGCGTGAGGAGAACGGCAAACAGGATGAGCACGGAGACAGCGCCGGCGTAGATCAGGATCTGGGCGATGGCCACGAAGTCGGCGGAGAGGGTGAGATACAGGCCGGCCACGCCGATGAAGCTCAGGATAAGGAACAGGACGGCATAGATAAGGTTGCGGACGGCCACCACCATCACGGCAGCCCCCACCGTCATCACCGCCAGCATCCAGAAGGCCACAACGGAACCGACGTCGTCCATCAGTGCCTTTCCTTAGCTCTCCTGTCCGTAGATGACAGCACCCAGCTCCTTCACCAGCCGGGCCCGCGCCGGTCGCCAGCTAGGCCGGGCCCGTCCCAGGAATCGACCCCAGACCACTATCAGAACCCCGGCCAGCACCAGGTTGGCGATAGCGAAGCCGGGCAGCACCACCTCCGCCGCCAGATCGTTCTCCCGCCAGATAAGGACCTCCAGACCGGCGACGAAGATGTTGATCAGCGCCACAGGCAGGAGAAACTTCCAGGCGAAACCCATGAGCTGGTCGATGCGCAGGCGGGGCAGCGTGCCCCGCATCCAGATGAATAGCCAGAACAGTCCGTAGAGCTTGGCCAGGAAGATGATCCAGCCGGGCACCCACTCTTCCAGACCCCACAACGTCCAGCCGCCCAGATAGACGGTGGCGATGATGGCGGTGATGGCAAAGCCGGCAAAGTACTCGGTCAGCCAGAACATGCCGAACTTTATCCCCGAGTACTCGGTGTGGTAGCCGGCCACGATCTCCGACTCCGCCTCGGCGATGTCGGTGGGCGTGCGGTTGATCTCAACGGTGCCCGCAATCAAGTAGATCAGGACGGCCAGCGGCTGAAGGAAGATTAGCCACGTGTTATGTTCGTCCTGCCAGCCGACGATGCCGCTCATCCTCATCGTGCCGGCGAACACCACCACCCCCAGCAGGGCCAGCACCTGTGGCAGCTCGTAGCTGATGAGCATGGCCACTTCCCGCATCGCCCCCAGCAGAGAGAACTTGTTGTTCGATGACCAGCCCGCCATGAATATCGGTATGGCCGTGACCGAGCCGACGGCAATCACGAAGAGGACGCCGACGTTCAGGTCGGCCAGAACCATGCCTTCGCCGAAGGGCAGGACGGCGAACACCACCAGGACCGGCACAGCTACCAGTACCGGCGCCGACCAGAACATCCAGCGGTCGACGTTTCTGCTGGTGATCGCCTCCTTGGTAACGAACTTGATGGCGTCGGCGATGCTCTGGAACACCCCCCACGGCCCGACCCTATTGGGGCCCAGCCGCCCCTGGATGCGGCCGAGCAGCCGCCGCTCCACCCAGGCAAACGCGAGCAGACTCACCAGCAGGAAAACAACGATGGTAATGGAGCCGACCATCGCCGATACGACGTAGGGCAGCCAATCAGGGCCGTGGTCGCCGAGCAACTCCAGTAGCTTCCCAACGGGGTTGCCCAGGTCGCGCAGGTCCCACCACTCGGCCAGGAAAATCATCAGCGGTCAACCTCGCCCAGGACGATGTCGATACTGCCCAGAGTGATGACCGCGTCGGGCACGGTCAGGCCCACCACCATATCCCGCAACGGCGTCAGATTGATGTAAGAGGGAGAGCGAATGTGAAAGCGGTGGGGATGCGGGCTGCCATCGCTAACCAGATAGAAGCCCAACTCGCCTTTGGGCGCCTCGATGCGGGCATAGGCCTCGCCCGCCGGCGGGCGCAGGGCCAGCGGAACTTTCACGCTGGCCGGGCCGCCCGGCAGCATGTCCAGGGCCTGCTCCAGGATGCGCACACTCTGACGCAGTTCCTCCATGCGCACCAGAAAGCGGTCGTAGCAGTCGCCGCGGGTGCCCACCGGGATGTCGAACTCCAGGCGGTCGTAGGCGGCGTAGGGATCGGCCTTACGGATGTCCCACATCACGCCGCTGCCGCGCAGCACCGGCCCGCTGATCGAGGCGGCGATCGCCAGGTCGGGGGGCAGAACGCCGATATCCCGCGAGCGGGCCAAGATGATCTCGTTTTCCATCAGCAGAGCCTCGTACTCGGCGATACGTTCGGGCATCTCCTTCAGCAGCGCCCTGGCGGCGGGCATGAACTCGGGCGGGATGTCGAAGGAAACGCCGCCGATACGCACATAGTTGGTCGTCAGGCGAGCGCCGCAGGTCATCTCAAACAGGTCGAGGATCTTCTCCCTCTCGCGGAACATCCACATCAGGGGGGTGAACCAGACGCCGCACTCCATGGCAAAGGAGCTGATGGCCATGGCGTGATTGGCGATGCGCTGGAACTCGGCCATGATCACCCGCAGGAACTGGCCCCGCTCGGGAACCTCAATGCCAACCAGCTTCTCCACCGCCATGCAGTAAGCCAGATTGTTGGACATAGCCGACAGGTAGTCGAGGCGGTCGGTGAAGGGGATGTTCTGAGTGTAGGTACGTCCCTCGGCCAGCTTCTCCATGCTGCGATGGAGATAGCCCACCACCATCTCGGCGTCGATGATCTTCTCCCCATCCATCGTGAGGCGGAGGCGAAAGACGCCGTGGGTGCTGGGGTGCTGGGGCCCAACATTCACCACAAAGGGCTCGCTCTTCATGGTCATCGCATGCCCTCTAGTCCTCGCGGGGGAATCGCCCCAGCCCTGGGCTGAGGCCGCCGGGCATCTCCAGCCAGTCCTTGCGCAGGGGATGCCCGGGGAAACCCTCCCACAGGAAGACACGCCGCAGGTCGGGATGCCCAGCGAAGCGCACGCCCATCAGGTCGTACACCTCTCGCTCCTGGAGCTCGGCTCCCCGCCAGACGGAGACCAGCGACGGCACCTCCGGGTTATCGTGGTCAAGGGCCCGCGTCTTCAGGGTCAGCATGTGGTTGGGAGAGAAAGACTGAAGATGATAGACGACTTCGAAGTGATCCAGATGGTCCACTGCGGTCACACCGCTGAGGAACCGGAAGTTCAGCTCGCTGTCGTCACGGAGGTAGGTGGCCACCTCCACCAGCTTCTGGGGATGCACCACCACCCACTGGGGTGTGGCCTCCACCAGCGCCTTCGGGACGCGTTTGCCGATTCTCTCCCCTATCTCCAGGCCGTTAAGCAGTCGCGACATCTCTCACTAGCCAGCGCTTGCCACCCTCACAGCCACTCCAGCGCCTTCTTCCGCCAGGCGTAGACCAGGCCGATGGTCAGAATGATGACGAAGGTGACCACCTCCACAAAACCGTAAACGGCCACCTTGTCAAAGGCCACCGCCCAGGGATAGAGGAAGACGGCCTCCACGTCGAAGATGACGAACAGGAGGGCGAAGTAGTAGTAGCGGAAGTTAAACTGCACCCAGGCGCTACCCTCAGTGGTAACGCCGCACTCGTAAGTGTCTTCCTTGATCGGGTTGGGCTTGTCGACGCGAATACGCAGGCGCCCCAGTAGCCAGGAGGTCAAGATGGCAGCCAGCGGGAAGGCGATGGCAACCGCCAGAAGAACACCTACTTGTCCGTAGTCGGAAAGCATCCCCTACCTTGTTTGTGAAATTCGTCGCTTAGCTTGGCGGTAGTATAGCATAGGGCATAGGTACCAACAACCGCCATCCTTGTGGCAGCGACAGCGGTTTGACACAGTCCCCGGCGTGATCCATTATTTGAGAGCCTTCCTTCGGGCACCCTAGCGGAGGTCACCAGACGAACACGGCGCTGGCTGCGGTGACCGACAAGACACATGTGCCCCCTACCTGGCAGACATATCGCCTATCGGCTCGACGGAGGTAGTGACCATGCCCCCTGACGATCTCTACAAGTTCGATCGCAGCGAGACGCTGATGGCTCGTGCCCGCAAGGTGATCCCCGGCGGGATCTATGGCCATAAGAGCCCGGTATTGCTCGTCCCCGGTGCCTATCCGAGCTTCATGGCCCGCGGCGAGGGCTGTCGCATCTGGGATGTGGACGGCAACCAGTATATCGACTTCATGTGCTCCTACGGGCCCATTGTCCTGGGCCACAAGCACCCGCGGGTGGAGGAGGCGGCAGCCGCCGAGCGCAGCCGGGGCGACTCGTACAACCTGCCCGGAGAGGTCTGGGTAGAGCTGGCCGAACTGCTCGTCGATATCACGCCTGCCGCCGATTGGGTGGTATTCGCCAAGAATGGCTCAGACGTGACAAGCTGGTCGCTTGCCGTTGCCCGTGCCCACACCCGCCGGAACAAGGCGATCATGGCCGCTGGCGCCTACCACGGCGCCCATCCCTGGTGCTCGCCAATTCCCACCGGAATCACCGATGCTGACCGAGCGAACGTACTCACTTTTCGCTACAACGACCTCGACGATCTGCGGCGGGTAGTGGCCGAGAACCGAGGGGACATCGCTGGCCTTATCCTTTGCCCCTTCCGACACGACGCATTTCATGACGAGGAGATGCCCGCCCCCGGGTTCCACCAGGGCGTGCGGGAGATCTGTGACGAAGAGGGCATTGTCCTCGTCCTCGATGACATACGGGCCGGCTTCCGCCTTCACCTCGGCGGATCGGGCGAGGTCCTCGGCCTCCGACCGGACTTGATCTGCTACTGCAAGGCTATCGCCAACGGCTACGCCCTGGCAGCAGGCCTCGGCCGCGAGGAACTGCGCCAAGCAGCCCTGGGCGTCTTCTTCACCGGCACCTTCTGGACGGCCACAGTGCCGATGGCCGCCGCCATCGCTACCATCAACACCCTGCGTGAGGAGGGAGGCATCGAGCAGATGGAAGCGATGGGCAGCCGCTTCCGCCAGGGGCTCGACCAGCAGACCCGCTCGCTGGGCCTGGCCATCAACCAGACAGGGCCGCCGGCAGTCCCCTTCATGACCTTCAATGCCGATCAGGGAGGCTTTCAACGCAGCCGGGTGTTCTGCGGCGAGGCTTGCCGACGAGGGGTCTTTCTCCATCCCATCCACAACTGGTTCCTGTCGGCAGCCCACAGGGAGGCTGATATCGACGAGGCCCTTGCGATCACCGAGGTCGCCTTCCGCGTCGTCAAGGAGCAGTTCGGCGACTAAGGAATGCTCATCGACCTGCACTGCCACACCTTCCCCCTCTCCAACGATAGCTTCCTCTCCCCCGATCAGCTCATCGAGAGGGCCAGAGCCGCGGGCCTGGACGGCGTCTGCCTCAGCGAGCACGACTCCGTATGGGAGCCGCACAAGCTACGCGAGTTGGCGCAGCGGCACAACTTCCTGATCATCCCCGCCATCGAGGTGGCCACCGAGGACGGCCACATCCTTGTCTTCGGCCTCAACCGCTACGTCAACGGCATGCGCCAGTTGCCACAACTGGCCCGGCTCGTGACGGAGGCCGGCGGAGCGATGGTCTCTCCCCACCCTTACCGCCAGTTCACGCCCTTGCTTCGTATGGACGATGACTTCTGGACGATGGCCCTGGAGCGAGCCGTGGCCAGCCCGGCCTTCCAGCACGTGTGCGCGCTCGAGGCCATCAACGGCCGCTCTAGCCAGGACGAGAACCTCTTCTCCTGGCAACTGTGTGCCCGCCTTGGTCTACCCGCCATCGCCGGCAGCGATGCCCACGAGCCCAGCGACGTCGGCACCTGCGCCACCCGCTTCCAGCGGCCCATCGCCGATGTGGAAGACCTGGTGCGGGAGCTCAAGGCCGGTCGCTTTCACGCCGTCAACCTGAGAGCGGGGAGCGCAGCTAGCGAGCAGACGTGGCTTGCGCCTCCTCTCGATTGACGGCTTATCTTGCCTGAGGTATGCTCCTTCAGGCAGACGCTAGATTTAACCGAGGAGGTAGACAGATGGCTGAAGCCTCAGTGATAACCGACGAGATGCGGGCGGCCGTCGGCCAGGAGTCAGAACCTATCACCATCGAAGTGGACAAGACGGCCGTCCGCATGTTTGCCCGCGCCGTGGGCTATACGGACCTCATCTACTACGACGAGGAGTACGCCAAGAGCAAAGGCTATCGCAGCCTGCCGGCCCCCATGGGCTTCTTGGGTCATCCCATCTTCAGGCCGGATCCGTCCTTCCGCCCGACCTATGTGGCGCCCTTCGAAACCCCATTCAAGCGCGTCCTCAACGGCGGCACCGACATCGAGTACTATGAGCCGATCTGCGCCGGCGACGTTCTCACTTCCACCAGCAAGATCGCCGACATCGTAGAGCGTACAGGGGCCACGGGCACCATGCTGTTCATCATCAACGAGACCACCTGCAAGAACCAAGAGGGCCGAGTGGTCGCCAGGTTCCGCGGCACCCTCATCCAGTACTAGGAGGAGAGAGCATGAGTGAGCAGGTCTACTTCGAAGACGTTCAGGAGAGCCAGGAGATACCGACCCTCCGCCAGAACTGCGATTCCCAGCGCCTGGTGATGTGGGC
>CAZXAF010000091.1:1567-6516 GCA_964638905.1 uncultured Dehalococcoidia bacterium | reverse complement strand
CCGGGCTTGCTGCTCCAGTCGTACCAGCCCACGTCATAGGGGCCGTCGGGCACCTGTGGCACGGAGTTTTCGTCCAATCCGAGGGCGATGACGGGTGCATCGACGCCGATCTTTTCGATGATCATTCTGGCCATGGGCGAGGTGTTGGGAGGCGGTGTGGGCAGCGGCGTGGCGGTAGCGGTGCTGAGGCCATTGTCATAGATGGGGATCTCACCGACGTTGGTGATGACTGAATTGTCTCCACCGGTCATGAGCAGGCCGGCAAGGCCGGCCCCCATGAGCACCATCGAAGCCAGGAGGAGAATGGCTGCCAGCGTCAGTCTGCTATGGCGCCAACGAAACACGTTGGCCACTCGTTGGACGATGCCTCTGATAGCTATCATGCTTGCTTCCCTCTAGCCGCCCTTCTCACCTGCCACAAGGCTGCCCCGATTGCGACTATTGCCAAGGCTGCTGCGCCGCCGACTGCAACGAGCCACCAGTTGAAGCCACCGTCGTCAGATGTCTCCGCATCGTCGGCGGGCGAAGTCGGTGTCTGTCCCGCGCTGGCCGTTGCAGTGGGC
This sequence comes from uncultured Dehalococcoidia bacterium, assembly GCA_964638905.1. Classification (GTDB taxonomy): domain Bacteria; phylum Chloroflexota; class Dehalococcoidia; order SM23-28-2; family SM23-28-2; genus SM23-28-2. The sequence goes on along the minus strand of CAZXAF010000091.1, from coordinate 5,953 downwards.
TGTCCGGCAGTGGGCAATATCCCGGCCGTGAGGTTGAGGGGATTGCGGCCTGCTACCCATTGTCCTTTCTCGTAGGCTGGCTTGCCGCCTACCAGGAAGGTGACTGTCGCTCCATCGGTGCCACAGCCTGGCACCTGGCTATCGCTGACCACATCTATCACGTATAGGGAATCGCCTGCCTCGATGCCCTCCTCTGGGCTCGCCTCGGTGGCCGTCCAGGTACCCTTGTGGCTTGTATCCCTCTGGCCTTCGCCACACTGCTTGCTGTCGATGAGAGCGATCACCACCGTGCCATCGCTCACGCTGTGGCCATTCACGGTGGCGGTGCCGTAGAAGGTAGCTGGTGGCATTGGCACCTCCTGAGCGGTAGCTGAGCTCAGTGGCGAAAGGGTCATCATCAGCAGCAGGGCAGTTGCCAGGACCAGCTCTTTTGTCACAGTTCTAGGATAGCACCCTCTGCTTGAGCGGGGCAATAACACCCCTCTGTCCGATTGGGCCTGCTGGCGCGGCTCTCCGAGCCGACGCTGTAGGGCAGCCCCCGCAGGGGCTGCCCTACACACTATTGTCTCCGCTTATCGAGTTTAGGCTAGCGGCGAGCCCAGCGAGCGGTCAGGAGTCCTGCCACGCTTGTGAGGGCTGCCGCAGCTAGGGCCAGCGCCCACCACGTGGAGCCACCGTCACCGCTCGTGCTGCCCATACCGGTCGGCGGGAGAACGGTCGGGGTGACTACCGGTGTGGGTGAGACCACCACCGTCGTCGGCGAGGGGGTGGGGACCACCGTCGGTGTCGGGGCCTCGGTGCTGATGCAGGTCAGGTCGAGGTCTGTGGGCCCGGTGAGGGAGGTGATCGACTGCGTCGCCACGGCGCTGTCGCAGGTGATGGTCAGGGTCTCAAGGATGTCAGTGAAGCAGGGGGGAGCGGTCTCACCGACCCGGTTGTTGGTGACGTCGACGACGTACTGGCCGGCCGTCGCGACCACCGCCTGCCCGAACACTTCTCCACCCTTCGAGACAGTAATCGTGGTGCCCGCGGGGGCAGGGTTGCCGTCAATGGTGACTGCGCCTATCAGGGTACCTAAGGGCACCGGCGGACAGGGAGCCACGAAGGTCGCGGTTGCGGTGGGTGTCTCGTCCGCGGCGGGGGTCTCGTCCGCCACGACGGTGGCTGTCTCGTCCGCCACGACGGTGGCTGTCTCGGTTGCCTCGACAGTGGCCGTCGGGGTCGTCTCGTCGTCGGCCTGAACGGTGCCGCCGAAGGTCAGGCCCCAGGCCAGCAGGGCGGCAAAGGCTGCTGCCCCGACAAGGCTTACTATGATCGCCAGTCTCCGCATCTATCCTTCTCCTTTTACTTTCCTGCCCCGTTCCCGCGGCGGCTCTCGGAGCCGCCGCGGGAACGGGCGGTCGCGTTTCCTACCTACGCTTCCTACGGATCAAACGCCCAGGTGGTGCCGTCCGCTGCTGTCACCAACAGGAAGACGGACATGAACCGGTCAAGGCTAGCGAGGGTGTCGGGTATTTCCGGCCTGCCGGGTATGTAGCGTAGCCATCCGCTGGAGCTCAGGTTGTACATGATGGAGAAGTCGCCTGCGATGGGGGTGACGGCCTCCTCTGCAGTCTTGAGGCCGCCGGCGTAGCAGACGCTGTTCCAGCCCTGGACCAAGTCGACCGACTCATCCTTGCCATCGGCCAGCGCGCCGACGGTGATCTCCTGCGACCAGGAGCCGCTGGCGGCCGTCAGGATGAACAGCTGGTCGTACGGCATGAGGGTCTCGAGGTCAGAGGCCTCAGGGCTCGCTGGGAAGTAGCCGTCCCACGGGTCCGCCGTGTCGAGGGGGTCGAGGCGGTAGACGGCTATCAGATCCTCAAGGAGGCCGGCGTCGTCCATGATTTCCTCGATGTCGCCCTCAGGGCCGGCGTAGCAGCTGTCGTTCCAGCCGGTCTGCAGGAAGATTGTCAGCTCAGTCGGCGGGTAGTGGCGGAGGATGCGACCCTCGGGGTCATCGAAGGAGACGCTGACTTCCAGCTCGGCGCCCACCGGATGCTCGATGAGCACCCAGGCCTGGCACTCGGCCGCGGTGTCGTCAGACAGTCGCTCTTGTGCCGCCTTGCCGACGGCGCCCAGCAGGTCTACGTGCTCCGCCCTGGCAACCGCCTTCTCCGAGTTGATCCACACGCCGTCTTCCCAACCCTTGACCTTGGCCGTGCCGAGCGGGGTGGGCTCCACGTTGAACAGGGCGTTGGGCGAGATGCCTCCCAGATCGGTGCCAAGGATGTGCCCTATACCGTTGACGATCTCGAAGGTGATCTCTTCACCTTCGACCGGGTTCAGGCTGGGCGAGAACTGAACCTCCATGGGGTCAAGGGTAAGCTTGAGCCCCTTGTCCCACTTGCAGTAGCCGTCGCGGTCCAACAGGTGGGCGATTATTAGCGTGTGGTTGGCGTCGAGCTTCTCGGCGCTAACGGTCTTTTCGCCGCCCCACTCCCAGGTCTTGGTGACCACGTTGGACTCAACGGCTGTGTGCTTGCGGCAGTAGGGGTAGTCGCCGATGACCGTGAGGTCGCTGGTGCCCACCACGTCGCCCTGGCTGCAGTCAGGCGCGCCGGTGACCGGGTCGATGCGGCAGTCGTCGTAGGTCAGGTTGTTGTCACCGTTGGCGAAGAAGAAGCCCTCTCCGCGGTTGTCCGTGTAGAAGTGGAAGTCGCGGATCAGGCCGTCTGCAGTCTCCGTCTTGGTGAGTATGTCGTAGAAATTGTAGTCGTACTGTGGCGCTGCGTAGTCATCGAAGTCCCAGCTATCCCAGTCGTAGCGGCAGTTGTTGGCGGGCTGCGGGATCTGGGGGTTGGCCGGGATCATCACCGACTGGTAGGCGCTGCTGATGCCTACGTCGTTACCCTTGTCGGCGGCCTTCAGGAAGCCGGCGTCTTCGTCGTCAAGGGCAACAAGGATCTTCAGCGGCGGCATGATGGCGTCCGCCTCGGTGATCTGGCCATCGGGGTCAACGGTCTTGCGTGTGCAGTCCCAGTTGGGCACTACCACGCTCACGCTGCCGATCTTGACCGTCTTGGGCTGCACGCAGGGCACCACATTCCTGAGTATGTCGTCGTGGCTGTCGAGGGTGCTCTTGGGCCCGATGAGACTCGCGGCCGTCACGTTGGGCTCGCTCATCACGTCATAGTCGGCGAGGCGGTCGGGATGCGGGCCGGCCAGCTCCGGCAGGTCGTCGGGCAGCACCCAGTGGCCGGCGGGCAGTATGTGGTCGGGGTATGCGCAGCCCTCGTGGCTGATGGTCTGGTAGGGCTCGCCGGGTACGTCGTCGGTGGTGGTGTCGTCGCCGTCGCCGTCGCCGTTGATGTCTATGCACATGTCAGGGCGCCAGCTGTCGTTGCCGCCGAAGAAGTAGCCCTTGACCTGTACGCGCATGAGGGCGTCCTGGGAGACGTTGAGGCTCTCCTCTGTGACGTCGCCAGCCTCCGGGTCGAGCAGGTCAGCCGGGTCTTCCGCGGTGAACTTGCCGTCGTTGTGCAAAGCGCGCTCGCCGGGCACGTTGGTCAGCTTCACTTCGTAGATCTTGAGGAACCACACCAGGAAGGCGTGCTCGTTCTCGACGTAGGGATAGTAGGGGTTGTACAGCTCGGCATCGACGTCTACCTGGCCCTGCTCCTCCGAGGTGTACAGAGCGGCGGAGGTGCAGTCGGGGCCGACTTCCGTCCATACGACATCCGGCTCGCTCGCCGAGCCGTACCATGCCCCTAAGTCCGGAAGGCCTTCTACGAGGCCGCCCGGGCCGTCCAGCTTGATGTACTTCACGGGCCAGCCGACGAACGGGCAGTAGTCGAGCGGGTCCTCGTCGATCAAGCCGTCGCCGTCGTCGTCCATGACGTCTTCGTCGATGCCGACGCCCGACAGGCAGTTGCTGTCAGCGGTGTCGATCTTGGTGTCGCCATCGTTGTCGATGCCGTCGAAGCATTCGTTGTCGCCCGGGATGCCGCGGGTGCCGTCCTCGTGCTGGTCACCGTCGTCGTCCAGGCCGGTGGTCATGCCGGGCTCGCCGGTGATTCCGTCCTCATCGACCCAGCCGTCGCCGTCTTCGTCGTCGGTGGCGGCGTTGCCGGTGTCCTCGTTGATCAAGCCATCGCCGTCGTTGTCGATTCCGCCTGGCTCGGGGTAAAAGTCGCCAGGCACGGCCCATCGCTTCTCGAGGACGATCTTCTCGCCAGCCCAGCGGATCTGGGGCTGCTTGGACGGCTGGACGGTGGTCCAGTTGATGGTTACCTCTTCGATCTCGGGGAACGGAGGATCGGACTGGACCAGGCCGGGGTAGCCGACCTTGAAGATGATCTTGGCCTGCTCTTCGCAGGTGGTGTCAACGTACACACCGGCGAAGGC
>CAZXAF010000091.1:0-1467 GCA_964638905.1 uncultured Dehalococcoidia bacterium | reverse complement strand
GCCGGCAGCGCCTGCGGGCCGATGAAGAAGCCGCGCCAGTCGGAGATGCCCACCATCGCCGTGCCGAAGTCGGCCTCGCCGGGCTGCAGGTCGGGAATGCCGTCCCCGTCAACGTCCATGGTCGAGGGGTTGGTGAAGTAGGTGCAACCCTTGGGGGACTCGATGAAGGCCATCATTACGGCGCCCTGAGTGGGGTGGTCGCCTTCCCAGCACCAGGGGTCGTCATCGGGGCAGATGCAGCGAGGGTCATCACCATCGCACTCGCCGTGCTGGCCGTGGACCACGTCGATCAGGCGGATGGGGCCCTCCTCGGACCTATCCGTCTTCCGGGCCTCGTCCCACATGACCGCGTGGTTCTGGGTCTCGCCGTCGTGGTTCATCAGGTGGGCGTCCTCAGCATCGCGCACGCCGTTGCCGTTGGCGTCCTTGGGCAGCTCCACGCTGCCGATGCCGGGCACGCTTACCTTCTGTATGTCAGCCTTCTTGAGGATGACGGTGTCCATCAGCTTGTCCCACTGCTTGTGGACAACAACCGATCCGCCGGGGTAGACGAACGTGACGTTGGTCTCGCCCGGGTTGGAGGACCGGATGATGGCGCAGAACTCGTCGGCGAGGTCCGGGTCGTTGTTTCCGGGCGGGTCCTCGTCGGCCACGCCGTCGCCGTCGTCGTCAAAGTCGATGGGGTCCTCGCCGTCCAGGGCAACGCAGCAGGAGTCGTTGAAGTCGGTGCCGTCGCCGTCGTCGTCGTCGTCGTTGTCGCAGTCGCCGTACCCTGGGGCGGCGGGGCCGCTGCCGTCCTCCATGCCGTCGCCGTCGTTGTCGATGCCGTCGATCGGATCCTCGTCGACGTAGCCGTCCTCATCGTCATCGTCCTCTCCGTCTCCGGAGATGGGCGGCTCGTCGATCACGGTGTCACCGTCGTCGTCAACGCCGCAGATGCCGGGGCAGCCGTCGTTGTTGGCGTCCCCACCGGGGTCTTCGTCTATGAAGGCCTGACAGTCGGCGTCGGCGTCATCGGTGCCGTCGCCGTCGTTGTCCAGGTCGTCGTCGCAGTTGCCGGCGCCCGGGTCAACCTTCACGCAGGTCTCGGTGGAGTCGTTGTCTTCGTCGACGCCGTTGGCGGTCGGGTCCTCGTCCATGCAGGCGCCGTCGTCGACTACCTGGTCGTCGTCGTCGTCGACGCCGTCGCAGGTGGTCTCTGGGTCGCCGACGGGGTCAACGTAGTCGCCGTCGTCGTCGACGCCCTCGTTGTCGCCGTCCTCGTCGACAAGGCCGTCGCCGTCGTCGTCGCACCACCAGGGATATTCATCGCAGTCGAGCACATCGTTGCACAGACCCTGGGCGACGATGATGCCGACCCCGTCTATGATGAACGTTCCGGCCGGGGTGGTAAGCCCCTCCGTGTCGGTGCGGATGACATGGTCCTGGCCGACCAGGTTGGTGCAGTCATGCCTCGGCTCGATGAAG